>JAAXHV010000089.1 GCA_012270695.1 Gammaproteobacteria bacterium
TCGATGAGACGGGCCGAATATGAGGCGGCATGCACAATAACGTCGTAGCCGGTCTTGCCGGCCATGAGTTTGGCGTCCACGATCTCCGTGGTGTGGTAGATATCGTAATTGACCTTGATGCCAAATTCCTGCTCGAAATCGGCAATGGTGGTCGGGCCGATATAATCCGCCCAGTTGTACATGTTGACAATTTTTTCCTCTGCCGCAGACAGGATGCATGGAAGCATCGAGAGCGCCAGCAATATGAGCGTATAAATGCGGCAAAAGGGGTCAGGTCGCACAATGCACACTCAAAGGAGTGAAAATGAAGTCATGACAAAATGCTGCGTGTGCATTGTGCGACCTGACCCCTTTTGCCCCACGTAGCATTTTGTCATGACTTTATTTTAAATTCCGGGGTCAGAGTAAAAACCCATGAGATGTATGATAAAACTGCACATTCCGATGGGTTTTTACTCTGACCCCACCATCTGCGGCAATCATCAAGTTATCAATCATCCAACTACATCTCTTCCAGGCCGCGCTTGAGCAGGCGGTTGGCGATGATCAGGCGCTGGATTTCACTGGGGCCTTCCCAGATGCGATCCACGCGCAGTTCGCGGAAGAATCTTTCAGCAGCATTCTCGCGCATGTAACCGCGTCCGCCGAATATCTGCACGGCGCGATCCACGACGCGGTTGGCCATCTCCGAGGCATACAGTTTGACCATGGAGCAACGGGTATGCAGCGCTCTCGGGTCTTCATCCCGGTCATGGGCCTGGGCAGCCTCGAAGGTCATCAGGCGCGCCGCCCAGAGTTCCGTGGCGCTGTCCGCAAGCATGAACTTGATCGCTTGTTTGTCCGCCAGCATTTCAGCGCCGATGCGCCTGTTTCTGGCGAATTCCGTCGCTTCCTCGAGCAGGCGAGCCGCAGCCCCGCAACAGCGCGCCGCGATCATCATGCGCTCATGGCGGAACCAGCTACGGGTATAATCCATGCCCTCTCCGATCGCGCCGATGCGGTTCCGCTCAGGGACGAACACGTCGTGAAAACGGAAAGTCGGATGGCGCGCGGCATAGGTATGGCTGAACAGGGGGTTGTCGGTCATCTCCACACCGGCGCTGTCGATATCCACGAAGAACAGGGCCTGATCCCCGTTTTCCAGCCTGGCCTGGAGAATAAAATAATTCGCGTGGTTGGCGCTGGTCACGTAGC
>JAAXHV010000090.1 GCA_012270695.1 Gammaproteobacteria bacterium
AAAATCAGGTTGATCGCTGGGGCCGAGCGGGGTACTCCTGTAGAATGAGGAGTATTGCAGCAGGGTAGTGTCAGGAATCCCGTTCAACGCCACCAAGGCAATGGTCAACTGTGATTCCGGACCGTCAAGATTGCTGCCCAGCCCGATATAACTTTCCATACGACTTACCTTAGACCGGATTTCTCACCAGGTCGCAACCCCGCGGGAGGCTGCCGCCGTGCACAAATCCGTCTGGAACGGATTTGGATACTCGTGCAAAGCGAGACTAGCCCGCAGGGGTAAGGTACAAGGGTTGTACTTTGTAAATCGCTTGTCCTGACTATTTGTCATCACATTACCTGGGAGCTTGATGATCTCCCCTGGGGCGCCTGCGGCTGTGACGCTTATCCCTGGAATGACGCTTTTTCGGTGGATTGTCCTGTTGCAACCGTGTCCACCAGTCTGCCAACTCAGTAACTTCTTCACCGGATTCTGCGCGTAACAATAAAAAATCATAGGCGGCCCTGAACCGGGGGTGCTTGATCAACCTGTCCAAGTGACGCTTTGAGCGCCTCGCCAGGCGCGGTTGCAGCTGCCAGATATCCCGGGCAAACCCGGTAAAACGGCGTGGCACTGCGGTACTGCGGGTTTGCCTGGAGATCACGATATCGCCCGCCAGCATGATAGCATCCATCTCATTCATGCCTTGCGCGATATGTTCCCGGGCAAGTCTGTCCATGGGCAGCCACAGCAAGGCAGCGAGGAGAAACCCCGGTGTGACCGGTTTGTTTTCCGCCAGCCGATTGTCGGTATTGCGCAGCGCGTTGGCGACAAACGTATTGGGAAACCCGCCATACTGGTATGACAGCGCCTCTTCAGTCTGCGGAAACAATTCACTGAAAAGACGGTAATGCCGCAACTGTTCAAACGTCTGCAAGGCATAACCGTTAAAAAACAACTTCAGGCATTCCTCAAACAAACGCGCGGGGGAAATGCCGTTTAATAAGGATGCCAGTTCAGAGATATGCCTGTCGGTATCTGAACTGATCCTGAAACCCAGCTTGGTCGCAAACCTCACGGCACGCAACAGTCGCACCGGATCTTCGATAAATCGCTGGCGCGGGTCACCAATCAGTCTTATACAACAGGACCTGATATCCCGCATCCCATTGACGTAGTCAACCACGGTCCCGTCGTCAATGTTATAAAACAACGCATTGACGGTAAAATCACGCCGCCAGACATCATCATCAATACTGCCGTACACGTTGTCACGTATTATCTGGCCATCAACAACGTGTCTTTCGCCACTGCCAATTTGATGCCGCGCGCGAAAAGTGGACACTTCGACAATTTCATTCCCGTAGCGGACATGGGCAAGCCGGAACCGGCGTCCAATCAGTCGGCTGTTTCGAAAAAGTTCCCGTATCTGTCCGGGAGTGGCATCCGTAACCACGTCAAAGTCCTTGGGTTCACGCCCCAGCAGCAGGTCGCGCACACTGCCTCCGACCAGGTAGCTGGCGAAACCGGCGTTTTTCAGACGGTACAATACCCTCAGGGCGCCATCGCTGATAGTGTTCCTGGATATGTTGTGTTGTTCGCGAGGAACGATTTCAGGTTTGTGGCGCAGGTAAGTGACTTTATCGTGGCTTTTACTCATGGCTTATTATAATATCCGGGGAAACTCGGATATGGCACTGCTCCCTTCGTCTAGTGGCCCAGGACGCTGGCCTCTCACGCCGGAAACAGGGGTTCGATTCCCCTAGGGAGCGCCAAACGATACGCGAAGACAAGATGTTGAAATGTGTTTCCTCCCTTTCACCCATCATTCCCGGGAGAAATTTGCATCCAGCATGGTCTGCATTGCATTGATGACGATTCCCGGTTGATCGAGGTGAATATGGTGCCCGCTGCGTTCTGCAATCAAATGCACAGGGTTATCGCTGAGCTGGGATAGCTCATCCTGCAGTTCCATCCAGACCCTCTCCATTTCATCGCCATAAGCATTATTCGGCCAGACGCGCCGACCTCGGGTCAGCACAACAAGCGGGACCGCCGGCATCGGCCTGGATGTCAAGACCTGTTTTGCGCTCAGGTGAAACACTGTCATTTCCTCGCGCATGGTCAGCTTGTGATGCCAGCTTCTCATAATCCGGTTGGCTACCAGCGCCGCCTCATCAGGAAAGTTCGGATGCATTATCTGCCTGAATACCGTATAGCTGCGCGACATAGGCTTGACGGTCTTGGGAGGCTTCGGTTCCGGGCTTGGCAATCGCTCGGCCTGTTCCGGATGTGAGGCATCAATCAGGACAAGCCCTGCCGTCTCCTCCGGGTAATTTCTTGCGAATAACTGGGCATTGTAACCACCAAATGAATGCCCGGCAAGGATATAGGGCCCGGTCACATCGGCCTTTTCCAGTAAGGTATGCAATTCACGGGTGATGCGCTCGCTGGTCCTCGGCAACGGACCCAGGTCGCTCCAACCGTAACCCGCCCGGTCATAAGAGCATACCCGGGTCCGCCGGGACAGGACTTTTTGTACCCTTGTCCATTCCAGCGAGAAGCCGCCAGTTCCTGAATCGAAAATGATAGCGGGCAGACCCTCACCTTCGCAATAAATGTGCAGCCGGTATCCACCCACATCCACCAGCTTACCCGGAATGAAAGGGGCCGGCGCAGTGGGGGAAGCCACGAGTGGCGCCATGCAGGAAAGATACGCGAGAGCCGCCGCACAGACGGGAAACAGGACATGGCGCAGGGATTGAAACGACATATTTACCAGCATATCTTTATAATAACGTGATCATGATCAGATCCGGTAGTCCGTGACAAGGAAAGGATTTCCAACAGGATATTCTTACAGTATATCGCAATGCAAACACAAGTGGTAATGAGTGGAGGCGGGCCGGCGGGTCTGCGGCGCAGGTTGATGGCTATGCTTTATGATTGCTGTCTGCTGTTTTCCGTGTTGTTTTTTGCTACTGTGCCCGCACTCCCTGCTGCCGGAGGGGAAGCTTTTGCGGCAGGAAATCCATTCTATTTCGCCTACCTGTTGCTTATCACTTATTTCTATTTCGTCTGGCAATGGAAAAAAGGACGGCAAACCCTTGGAATGCGCGCCTGGCATATATACTTGACAACTCCAAGCGGCGCTCGACCCGGCTGGAAAAAGCTGACCCTGAGGTTTATCCTTGCCGGCGCATCTCTAATTGGATTTGGCGCTGGCTTTCTCTGGGTCCTGTTTGATGAAGAACGACTGGCGTTCCATGATCGGTTTTCGGGGACATTACTGGTTTTTGCCGGAAAAACAACCAGAATAATATCAGCAACAACAGCAGAGTCGGAGTTGCCGCGCTGATGAATGGATGAACGCCGTAGACTATGCCGATATGACTGGATGCGGAATTTAAAAAGTAGAAAATCACGCCGATTAATGCGCCGCTGAAAGCATGTTGTCCCAACCCGCCCGAACGCTGGCGCGCGACAACCAGCGGTATGGACAAGACGATCATTGCGATGATCATGAACGGCCTGATCAGTTTTGCGTAAAAGGCCTGCTCATAAGTCGACGTGTTTTGTGAATTCGACTTTAAAACCCGGATGCTGTTGGACAGGTTCCACAACGACATATACAGGGGGTTGATTATCACCAGGTTAATCAACTCGTCATCGACCCATGATTCCCAGGCCGCTCTGCTGTACTGCTCCCGTCTGACCCCGGCGCCGTCTATGGTAGTTTTTTCCACTTCTTCAAGCACCCACCGGTCATCGACATAGCGCGCGTGATTCGCAAAAATACTGTTGCGCAGCCTGTCCTCGTCATCGAATTCATAGATATATATATCCTCCATTACATTTCCGGGCAATATCTTGCGTATGTTGATGAAACTGTTTCCATCCCTGGCCCAGAAACCGTATTTTGTCTTCATGGCCACTTGCTCCGTCAATGCGATGGATCGTTGATACCTGGCTTTTTTTTCACTGGCCGGCACGATGAACTCACCGATCAGGATTGAGAACAAAACGATGACCAGGGCTGATTTTCCCATCAGCCCGGCAAGGGAAAATTCCGAGACGCCGGAAAGCCTGATCACGTCGAGTTCACTGTTTCTGGCAAGTAACGCCAGGCTTGTCATACCGCCAATCATCGCGGCAACAGGGATGATTTCATAGGCCAGTCGCGGCAGCGTCAGGATAACGTAAATGACTGCCTGGTACGTGTCATAATTTCCCTGTCCGGCATCTTCCAGTTGATCGATAAGTGAGAGAAACGCAAATATCCCGACGAGGATTGTCAGGCTGAGAAGGGTGGTCCAAATCAGGTTGAGGATAAAATACCGCTGTATTATTTTCATGTTCCTGCGAACCGATAACTGTTCACGAAGGAACCGACCCGGCACGGATCTTCTTCATCCTCAATCTCACAAGCGGGAATTGAAACGCCAGAACGATAAGCACGAGCAGCGCCAGGTGTACGCCCCACAATCCGATGAACGCCGGGATTTCATCTCTTTTCAACAAGGTTTTCGCTATGCTCAGCATATTGCTGTAAATGACATAGATCAGCACGGCGACAAATGCGGACAGGTACTTCTGTTCGCTGAATGAATAACGGCTCAGGGCGACAGCAAGCACGGGCAATAACAACGATGCAATGACAAATGAGAGCCGCCATTGTAATTCGGCCTCATGTTTTGGGCTGTCGGAACCGAGCAATGTTGCAGTGGGCAACGATTCCAGCTTGACGTATTCGCTGGCTTCGCCGTCCTGTTCAACCAGCACGGCGTAAGTCTTGTACCGGGTAATACGATAGTCCAGCGAGTCTGAGGCGCCTGTATAACGCCGGCCGTCCTCAAACAGGATGAATTTATCGCCCGAAGATTCTATTGTCCTGTAACTCGCGCTGTTTGAATTTATCACACTGGTCTGCCGGCCCTGCCTGGCCTGCAGAAAAACATTCTCCATCCGGCTTCCGCCAGTTGATGATTGTTCAATATAAATGACCTGTTCTCCTTTGCTCATCTCGTTGAATTTACCTGCAGCGATGCCGGCGGTTTCCGCTGCCAATTCAGCCCTTGCTCGCAGTTCTTGTGTATTTTGCGCGGCCCAGGGCGAGATAAAAAAACTGGTGGCAAATACAATCAGGGAAAACATGAGGGAAAACTGCAATACCGATACGAGTTCAACCCGGCGGGCAGATCCGGAAACCGACACTGCAGTCAATTCCTTGTCGCGGGCCAATCTTGATAACCCAATGATTACGGCCAGAAAAACAGCGATAGGCATCAGTTTCGGCAACGTTGTCAGCATTTTCATGAGCAATGCCTGAAAAACCAGATCGGCAGGAAACGTCCCTGCTGCGGCATCAGCCAGGTATCTGACCAATCTGTTGCTCGTTATAATCAGCAGTAGCAGGCCGATGATCCAGCCGAGTTTCTCTACTATTTCTCTGTGAATATAACGTCGAAGGATCATATCTATTTTTATTTGGGGTCAGGTGTGGGGTCAGGTCGCACATTGCACATACAAAGAAATGAGTAAAACTATGACAGACTTCCATATGTGCAATGTGCGACCTGACCCCAAATGTGACCCCAAATATGAGATAATATTCATCACCTGATTTTTTTCACAAACAGCATACAGAATATCATGGAATTCAATATCAAGAGCGGAAGCCCCGAAAAACAGCGTAGCGCCTGCGTGGTAGCAGGCGTGCATGAATCCCGGAAATTGACGCCTGCGGCCCGGGCCATTGATGAGGCCAGTGACAAGTACCTGTCGAACCTGTTGCGCAAGGGTGATATGGACGGCAAAATCGGACAGTCCTTATTATTGCAC
This sequence comes from Gammaproteobacteria bacterium, assembly GCA_012270695.1. Lineage (GTDB taxonomy): Bacteria > Pseudomonadota > Gammaproteobacteria > Eutrophobiales > Eutrophobiaceae > JAAXHV01. Next base: position 5,821 of record JAAXHV010000090.1, read on the forward strand.
AACGTCCCCGGTATCCCTGCTGAGCGCGTGCTGCTGATCGGTTGCGGAAAAGAGGCTGACCTGGATGACAAGCAATACCGGAAAATCATCGTCAACAGCATCAAGCAGGTAAAACAGACCAGCGCGCTCGAAGCCGTCAGTTTCCTCCCGGGCCTGGATATCAAAGACCGGGATTACCGCTGGAAAATACAATACGCGGTACAGTTTATCGATCATGAACTCTACCAGTTCAAAGAGTTTAAGAGCAAAAAAAACAACACCAAAAAGTCCCTGCGCAAAACCACCCTGATGGTGTCGCGGCGGGAACTGGGGCAATGTGAAACCGCGCTTTCCCGGGGCGTTGCCATCGCCAGGGGCGTAAAACTGACGCGCGACCTGGCCAACCGTCCCGCCAACGCCTGTACGCCTGCTCACCTGGCCGAACAGGCCACGGAATTGGGTAAAACGTTTGCCTCCGTCAAGGTGACGGTTATCGAGGAAAAGGAAATGGAAGACCTGGGCATGAACTCCCTGCTGTCGGTATCGCAGGGCAGCGCCCAACCGGCAAAACTGATTACCTTCCGTTACCAGGGCGCTGGGGATGACAGCAAGCCTGTGGTCCTGGTGGGGAAAGGCGTTACCTTCGATACCGGAGGCATTTCGATAAAACCCTCGGCGGCAATGGATGAGATGAAATTCGATATGTGCGGCGCCGCATCGGTTTTTGGCGCAGTCGCTGCCGTAGCAGGGATGGAACTGCCGATCAACCTGGTGGGCGTGACCCCGGCTGTGGAGAACATGCCCAGCGGCACTGCCACCAAACCCGGCGATATCTTTACCAGCATGTCCGGCCAGACCATAGAAGTATTGAATACGGATGCCGAAGGTCGCCTGATACTGTGCGATGCCCTGACCTACAGCGAACGATTTGAGCCCGCCGCGGTGATCGATATCGCCACACTGACCGGCGCCTGTGTGGTTGCCCTGGGTAAACACGCCACGGGCCTCCTCAGCAACCATGATCCGCTCGTGGCCGACCTGCTGCAGGCGGGACAAACAGCCGGGGACCGGGCCTGGCAACTGCCGCTATGGGAAGAATATGAAAAACAACTGGAAAGCCCGTTTGCCGATATGGCAAACATCGGTGGGCGCGAGGGCGGGACAATCACCGCTGCCTGTTTTCTGGCTAAATTCACCAAAAATTTTCACTGGGCGCACCTTGATATCGCCGGAACCGCGTGGGTGAGCGGGAAAAACAAATGCGCAACCGGGCGCCCGGTCCCATTGCTGGTGCAGTACCTGATCCAACAGCACGAGAAGCAAAACTAGCCCGGAATGCCCATGCCAAGAGCCGACTTTTATATCGTCGCCGAGCCTGCCGTTCCCTACCGCTTCGTATGCCAACTTGCCGAGAAAGTCAGGAAAGAAGGTTACAATATCTATATCCAGACCGCCTCCAGGGAACAGGCCGCGACCATTGATGACCTGCTGTGGACATTCAGGGACATCAGCTTCCTGCCCCACGCTGCCATTGATTCCACGGATGCCGCAGAGGACAGCCCGATTATCATCGGCTGGGGAGGCGAAGAGCCGCAGCGGCGCCAGGTTCTGATGAATATGTCCGGCGCCGTGCCTGAGCGCACGGACGCTTATGAGCGCATTATCGAAGTCGTACCGTCCGACCCGGCAAGCCGTCACCAGGCCAGGCTGCGTTACAAGGATTACCGCGCCAGGGGACTGGAGATGCACAGCCATAATATCGAGTCTGTCCATGGCTGACTCCGGGCGCCGGTTTTCAGTTGGCAGGCACGATGCGCCATCCGCGAAAGACGGCAGGAAAATTCCGGAACACTGTCCTGAACTGAC
>JAAXHV010000091.1 GCA_012270695.1 Gammaproteobacteria bacterium
GTTTCGCCGTAATTTTTGGACAGGTTATCGATTTTGAGAAATGGGGCATTCATGTGAGGGCTGTTTCCGTATCTGGATCGAACAGGCGAATGTGTTCTTCATTCAGGTGCAGGTGGATTTTTTCTTCGATGGCAAAGCGGTCGGTTGAACGCATGATTAGTTCGCCTATTGGGGTATCTACGTGCACGTAACCGTGGCTACCGAGGTATTCGCTGAGGATGACTTTGCCCGGTATGCCGCGGTTGGCAGGGCGGATAAATTCCGGGCGTATGCCGAAGATGACTTGCGCGGGCGCGATGTGCGCGTGGATGGGGATGTGAATGTCTGAATCTGGACGGGTAAAAGTTAGACCAGTCCCGTTTTGCACAATTTGTCCGGTTAATAGATTCATGCCCGGGCTGCCGACGAAATTTGCGACAAAGAGGTCTGCGGGATGGTTGTAGATTTCTGATGGGGATCCGATTTGTCTGATTTTGCCGCCGTCCATGACGACAATGCGGTCCGCCAGGCTCATGGCTTCTTCCTGGTCGTGTGTGACGTAGATAGCGGTTATGGAAAGGGCCAGTTGTTGGCGGCGTATAAATGCTCTGAGTTCCAATCGGTGTTCTGCGTCGAGTGTGCCCAGGGGTTCATCCATGAGATAGATGTCCGGCGTGCGGACCATGGCGCGGGCGAGAGAGACGCGCTGTTGATCGCCGCCTGAAAGTTGTCTGGGGTATTGGTTGAGTAGTGTTTCGATACCCAGGGCGCAGGTAACGCGGTCTATCGCCGCTTCGATATCTGCAGGGGATGTGCCGATGTTTGCAAGCGGAAAAGCGATGTTTTTTTGGACGGTCATGTGCGGGTAGAGCGCGTAAAATTGGAAGACAAATCCCACATCGCGTTGAGATGGCGGCAGGTGTGTGACGTTCTGGTTGTCGAGGGTGATCCGTCCGCCGGTTGGGTCCTCCAGCCCCGCGATCATCCGCAATGTGGTTGTTTTTCCACATCCGGAGGGTCCCAGGAGGACGATAAATTCCCCTTTGTCAACACGCAGGTCAATACCCCTGACTGCCCGCGTGCCGTCGGGGTAGGTTTTTTTGAGGTTTTGAAGTTCGAGAAATGGCATGATCACTGTTTAATTGTTCCAAATGTCACGCCCCGCAGCAGATGATTGCGGACGAGTACTGTGAAGATTACTATTGGCACGACAAAAATGAGGACGCCTGCGGCAATCTGCGGCCAGGGGATGCCCTGGATGTTGCCCTGAAGTCCGGCAAAATACACGGGTACGGTGACGGCTTCGGCGTTGTTGAGCGCGAGCGCGAAACCGTATTCATTCCAGGCGGATATGAGGCAGAAGACGGCGGTTACTGCCATGCCGGTTGCAGAGTGGGGTAAGATGATTTTGTAAAATGCTTGAAGTGGGCTGTATCCATCGACGAGTGCGGCTTCTTCATACGCCCGGGGAATTTCGTCTATGAATCCTTTCATCAACCAGACCGCGAGCGAGAGGTTGAATGCCGTGTAGAGGAGGATGAGGCCCAGGTGTGTGTTGGGCAGATTGAAGACGCGGTACATCATCAGTACGGGGACCACGACGGCGAGTGGGGGCAGGAAGCGGGTCGAGAGGATGAAGAACAGCCAGTCCCGCGCACCTGCGATGCGAAATCGGCTAAATCCATACGCGCAGCCGGTTCCGAGGACGACCGATGTCAGGGTGCTGAGCAGGCCGATGATGACGCTGTTGAAGAGGTAGTGAAAAAATGCGTGTGCTTTGCCCGTGTGTGGTGTTGCCAGTTTGCGATAGGCGTCTAATGTGGCTGAGAAACTCAGGCCCCCGGGTGCGATGTTTTCTGCAGTGGATGGTATGAGAGAGGCTGTGGAGCTGATCGCCGCTTCCTGCGTTTTCAGGGAGGTGAG
>JAAXHV010000092.1 GCA_012270695.1 Gammaproteobacteria bacterium
CCTTCGCCAAGTACCGCCTGGAAGGACGCGACGCGGCGCGGGTGCTGAATTACGTTTGCGCCAACGACGTTGACGTTCGGCCCGACCGCATCGTCTATACACAATGGTTGAACGACAAGGGCGGAATCGAAGCGGACTTGACGGTCACGCGCCTGTCACAGGACAGCTTCCTGATCGTCACGGCTGCCGCCACGGAAGTCCGCGATTTTCACTGGCTCAGACAGCATATCCCCGCCGATGCGCACTGTGTGCTGACTAACGTGACGTCGGCCATGGGCGTGATATCCGTGATGGGTCCGAATGCGCGCAAGCTGTTGCAGACATTGACGCCGGCCGACCTGTCGAACAAGGCGTTCGGCTTTGCGACCAGCCGGGAGATAGAGCTGGGCTATGCTTTAGTGCGCGCCTCGCGAATTACATACGTCGGTGAGTTGGGCTGGGAGCTTTATATACCGACCGAGTTCGTCGTCGGCGTATACGATGCTATCGTGGCCGCTGGAGAGTCGGTTGGTCTGGTCCATGCCGGCTATCATGCGCTCGATTCCCTGCGTATGGAAAAAGCCTATCGGCATTGGAGTCACGATATCACCGACGAGGATACGCCGCTCGAGGCGGGCCTGGGGTTTACGGTCAGGTTCGACAAGCCGGGTGGGTTTATCGGTCGCGACGCGTTGCTTAAACAGAAGGAACAGGGTCCAGGCAAACGCTTGCTGCAATTCAGGTTGAGCGACCCGGAACCCCTGCTTTACCACAACGAGCCGATTTGGCATCGAGACAGGATTATCGGCTACGTGACGTCCGCCAGTTACGGCCACACCCTAGGCGGCAGCATCGGCCTCGGCTACGTCGATACCTCAGAGGTTCGCGACATGAAGGAACTGACCGGGGATGTGTTTGAAATCGAAGTGGCGGGCGTCCGCGTCCAGGCTGAGGCATCACTGCGCCCCATGTACGATCCTGATAACAAGCGAATCCGTTGCTGATCTCAACCCGCCTGTTGCTCCAGCCGGCGTCCCTACCGTTCGTCATTCCCTGAATGGGCGCCTGGCCTTCACGCATTTTGCCAGATTGCTCCAGCCGCTGTCCCTACCGTTCGTCATTCCGGCGAAAGGCGGCACCTTTGGATCCGGGCCAGTAGTCAACTCCTGCCGACAGCCGCGCGGGAGAGGAAGATTGGAAATCCTGCCCGCACTTCGGAGTCAGTCTCGTCGCTGACATGCTTTGGGAAATGACTGGCGAGGATGGATCGCTTTTTCTCGATGGCTTTCTGCAACATGACCGGTTTCCCGCTTTCCTCCCACACGGTCGGGCTGGTGCGATCGCTGAAATCCGGGTAAATGTACTCGCTCTGCATGACCTTCAAGGTTCGATCAGAGCCCAGGTAATGACCTTCGCCACTGGTACAGACCTGTTTTATTTCGTCAAAACTCAAGGTCTCGGCATTCACTTCGATGCCTCTCGTTACCCGCATGGCCGCGCCGAGCACGTCATTGTCCAGCAGCAGACTCTCCGGGCAGGTGCCCAGCAGGCTTGCATACATGCCTGCCGATTCGTAGATGAGGTTGGAGCCTGACAGCGCCGCGGCCAGGGTCGTTGCGGCGCGTTCTGCGCCGGCCTGAAAATCCGGGAATTTCGAATCCGTCATACCGCAGGCGGTACCGAAGGGCAAGTCGTAAACGTTGCCCATCTGCGCGCAGGCCGCGGACAGGAGGCCCTGTTCGGGCGAACCGCCGCTCATCGCGCCGGTACGCAGGTCGGAGACAAAGGGCCAAGCGCCGAGAATGGCCGGAGCGCCGGGTTCGATTGCATTCACGTAGACCAGGCCACCGAGGCATTCAGCCCAGGCCTGGGATACGGCGCCGGCCAGACAAGCCGGCGTTGTCGCACCGGCCTGTCCGGCAGACAGGAGCAGCACCGGCATACCGCCCTGCACTGCAACCCGTAAACATTCAAGGGACTCCTCGGCAAACTTCATGGGCGGCACGACAAAGCAGTTGGATTGGCTGACAAACGGCCGCGCCCGCCACTGAGCTTCACCTCCGGCAATGATGTGTAACATTTGCAGGGTTTTTTGGAGGTGGATGGCTTCGGTCCAACTGGAAGCAACGTGCTTGCTGGTGCCCATGACAACGCAATAGGCGGTATTGAGATCCATTTCGTAATTATCGGCAATATCCCGCAACACGCAGGTACGCTGGAACATGTGTATGTGTTCACAGGTATCGGCGATGCGCGCCATATCGTAGAGATCCTGAGCTGTCGACTCGCGGTACAGGTCGTTTTCAGGGTCGGCAACCATGACCGCCGCGCCGGCCGTCGCAAAGTGGACCTTGCTGCCGCTGAGGTACAAGTCGTGTTTGGGATCCTGGCCGTGTAATACCAGGTTGCGTCTGGCAAGCCGCATGGCGTTTTGCACCACGGCTCTCGGCATTCTCAAACGGCCGTCGTCGCCGAGCACGGCGCCGACGCTGGTACAGGTCTCGATGCAGTGAGGCGTCGCCTCGCCAAAGCCGACTTCTTCCAGAATCCTGAACACGTTATCGTTTATGGCCGCAATGTCCGCGTTCTTCAAAGGTCGGAATTGCCCGCCGACCTCGCCTGGATGAACGGGCTTGAGCGCATCAGCCAACGGCGCGCTGCGCAACGCCCTGCGCGCCTTTCTTCCACCGGATTGTCTTGCCACCGCAGTTTTCCTCGGACTGTGATTAAATCATTTGGACGAAGCTGATAAAATTCTGGCAGATCAACAAACGACGTGTCAATTTCTGATGATGAAGCGGAGGCACGTTCTAGCCCGTTCTTTTTCGCTGGCGGCATTTACCAGGTATTACGCCCGCTTGAACAGGAACAGACGGCAGTCTGTCCGGCCTCATCATCGCTGCCGACAAGTTGGGGAAAGAATCCGTTTTGTGCGGTATGGCCATGGCATTGACAAAGTATTCCTGAAATTTCGGCTCCACCGCGGTTTCAACTTTTTCTATTTGTCTGACAGTCGTTTCGATCTCGTCTCTCGATTCATTATTCAACAAGGCGATTCTCGCCCCGGTGCTGGCGGCATTGCCGATGGAAGCGACTTGTTGCAGCGGGCAATCCGGTATCATGCCGAGCGCCATGGCAAGCTTGACGTCTATATGGCTGCCGAATGCGCCGGCCAAGCGGATGCGGTCGACCGATTTGATCGCCATCCTGTCCATCAGCAGTTTGGTGCCCGCATACAATGCCGCCTTGGCAAGTTGAATTTGCCTGATATCGTTTTGGGTGATGGAGATCGTGGCTGTGCCCCTGTACAGAATATAAGAGAAGGTGCGGCCGTCCTGCACGATGCAATCCGTCCTGTCTGCCACACTGCCATTGATGATGCCGTCACTGCTCAGGATACCGGAAAGGTACATTTCCGCTACGGCTTCGATGATGCCCGAACCGCATAAGCCGGTGACACTGGTATTTGCAATTGAACCCTCGAACAGCGGATCATCAGACCACAGGTCCGAACCGATAATCTTCACCCTGGCTTTCAGGGTGTCCGGGTCTATCCGCACCCGTTCTATTGCTCCGGGAGCCGCCCGCTGGCCACAACTGATTTGAGCCCCTTCAAACGCAGGTCCTGTAGGACTTGAACAGGCCAGCAGGCGCTGCCTGTTTCCCAGCACGATTTCTGCGTTGGTGCCGATGTCGATGAGCAGGCTGACCTCAGCGTAGACATGGGGTTGCTCGGACAGGATGACCCCGGCCGTGTCGGCTCCGACGTGCCCGGCGATACACGGAAGAATATAGACGACCCCCCCCGGGTTGATATCGAGAGCAAGCTCTTTTGCACCTGTATACACGGCGGAGTCGACTGCCAGCGCAAAGGGCGCCCCGCCGAGTTCAACGGGGCTGATACCGAGCAACAGGTGGATCATGACAGGGTTGCCCGCTACGGTAATACTGACGATATCGCGGGGAGAGATACCGGCTTCACTGCTGATCTGCGAGATGAGTTGATTGACCCCTGCGCGTACCACCCGGGTCATGTCGTCAACGCCTTCCGGGTGCAGCATGACGTAAGACACCCGGCTCATGAGATCTTCGCCGAAGCGGATTTGCGGGTTCATCATGCCGTTTGAGCCGATGACCTCGCCACTGTTCAAATCGCAAAGATGTGCGGCGATCGTGGTTGAACCCACGTCTACGGCCAGGCCGTATACAGCATCCTTGTATCCCGGCCACACGGCGATGATTTCCTTACCCCGGTGTAGCGCAGCGGTGATCGACCATTTGCCTTCTCGCAAGGCCGGCTGGATATCATTCAAAACAGCGAAGCGCCAGCTCAGGTCCGCGAAACCCCATTGATAGCGTAATGCTTCCATCACCCTGGTCATATCGCTTTTGGGTTCATACATATCCGCTTCCTGTACTTCCACATAGTGCAGGTGGACAACGGGGTCGAGCGTAATCTCCCTCTGTTCGGCTTGCTTGCGTACCAACTGGCGGTGGAGCTGACTCTCCGCAGGCACATCAATGAGCAGGTCCCCCCGGACAGTAGCCTGGCAACTCAGGCGCCGCCCCGGTTGCAGCGGCGTTTTTCTTTCGCCGTATCTTCGTTCGGTTGTGCTGAATGGAGAGAGGTGTTCTGTGGTTGAGACAATCCCCAATTTGGGAAAATCGCCCTCGGAGCATAAAATCTGGCAGCGCCCGCACAGACCACGGCCGCCACAGACCGAGTCAATGTCGACGCCCAGTTCACGGGCCGCCTCCAGCAACGGGGTGCCCAGGTGAAATACGCCTCTTCGTCCCGAGGGGGTGAAGACGACTTTTGCGGTGTCACCTGATTTGTCCATTACCGTATCCGCAGCGCGCTGCACGATTTTTCCGGCCACATCAAAGCGTACCTCCGGGTCTTCGGATATGCCTGTTTCGTCGTCGGAAACAGCCACGACGGCCGCCGGCTTATTCCTCGGCCAGCCCGTGATTTTTTATCAATTGCAATAATCGCTCGTCGGTATAGGCGGCTTCGATCTGTTGCGCCTCCCGCCGGACAATCGTTTGCAGGTCACCACCAGCAGCCAGTGGAGATTTCACCCTTTTCCACTCGGCCATATAAGCATCACTGTCGTGTTTGCGCGCCCGCATGGCGGCCCGGTCTATGGCCTGCTGAAAGCGCGGGTGCAACAGGACCTTCTCCTTGCTTCGGCCTTTTTTCACGATGATCTGAGAAGGAATATCGCGCCAGTAAACGACGACTTTTTCCATAAGGTGGATTACCGGTTCAAGTCTTCAGCTACGCCCGTCTGTATAACAGGCGGCTCAGGCGTGGCTGATCGCCCGCGTCTGTACAAGACGCGTGCCGCTATCGGCGGCTTCCGCCGCATCGCGACAGTAGGCATCGGCGCCGATTGCCCTGCCGAACTCCTCGTTCAACGGCGCGCCGCCGACCATGACGATGTAATCATTGCGAATATTTTGCGAAACCATCTCGTCGATGACGACTTTCATATAAGGCATGGTGGTGGTAAGCAGGGCCGACATGCCGAGAATATCCGGTTGATGCTGTTCCATGGCGGCAAAATAGTCATCAACGCTGTTGTTAATGCCGATATTGAATACCTCAAAACCGGCTCCCTCCATCATCATGCCGACCAGGTTCTTGCCGATATCGTGGATGTCGCCCTTGACCGTGCCGATGACCATCTTGCCGATGGGTTTGGCCCCGGTTTCCGCCAGTAACGGGCGCAATACTTCCATCCCCCCCTTCATGGCGTTGGCTGCAAGCAACACCTCCGGCACGAATAGAATCCCGTCGCGAAAATCAATGCCCACGATCTGCATGCCGCCGACCAGCGCATCGTTCAACACCTTGTCCGCGGCCCATCCCCGGCCCAGCAGGAGTTGCGTGCCTTCTACGATCTCTTCCCTGAGACCGTCATACAGGTCATCGTGCATTTGTTCCACCAGTTCCGCATCGTCCAGTTCCGCCAGAACAAGTTCATCGTCCTGCTCTTCAACCCAGTTTTCTGCAGTGGCTTGTTGGTTCATTGCTATCATGTCTCATGAGTGATTTAAGGGGGTACTGATTTAAATCTGCCTGCTTGAACATCGCGGAAGTCTGGATTAGCCGGTAATTTCGTGTATGTGGTATCACGACATTCTTACATGTATATGCGACATACACTGCCATTTAAGCATTGCCCTTTAATTTTCACCCGTAAAACTATATGCAGCGGGGGAAAACAGCGTCAGTTCCCCGGGCCTTGTCGGACTGCTGACCCCGTCGGTATATTGTCGGCTATGATTGTCGGGCTATCTCCCAACCGGAACGGTGGAGGCAACAGTATGTTGATAACATCTCAAGACATCCGCGAGCCAATTCCCGCAGTGCAGGCGCGGGCGGACAGCCTGGAAATTGCCTGGCCCGGAGGGTATCGCAGTCGCCACCTGTATTACTGGCTGAGGGAGAACTGTCACTGCCCGAAATGCACTCACTACGACGCCTGGGAGCGGATTGTCGATTTCACCGCGATCCCCCTGGATATAAAGCCGGCAGCATTCAGCGGTGACGGCCACGGCCTGCATATAACCTGGCCGGAACACGGGGCCGCCTGTGACGGGACTTTCTACAGTTGGGACTGGTTAAATCGGCACCGTTCCGAACAGGCCGTGCGTCTGGCGCGTAAAAAACGGCACAGGGCCTGGACCGCCGCCGAGTTCGACCACAGGGGTGTATCCGTTGACTATGCCAGGGCAATGAGCAGCAATGAGGGGCTGCTGGAACTACTGGAGCACGTCGACGATACAGGCGTTGCCATCGTCACCGGCGTGCCGGTGGAAAACCTTGCGGTTGTCGCCCTTGCCGAACGAGTTGCCTTCCTCGAAGAATCCCATTTTGGTCGTTATTTCGACGTGGAATCAAAACCCAACCCCGAAAACCTGGCGTACACGCCGCAGGCCTTATATCCGCATAACGATCTCCCCAGCCGCCGGCATTTGCCGGGCATACAGTTCCTGCATTGTCTGCATAACGATGCCCGAGGGGGCGAAAGCATCCTGGTTGATTCCATTGCTGCGGCCAGAAAGCTGCAACGAACAGATACAGCCGCGTTTGACCTGCTGAGCACCCTGAAGGTCAGGTTCACGTCCATGGACGATGACTGGCATATCGTCAACCGCGGCGTCGTGATCGAAGTAGATGAAGATGGTGATATCATCGGCACCCGGTTGCACCCGGCCCTGCTGGGACCGGTAGATATCGAACCGGAGTTACAGGCAGAATTCTACCGGGCGCATCGGGCATTTCTCGGCATTGTCACCAGCGCTGAAATACAGTACAGGTTCCGCCTGAACAAGGGTGACTGCCAGGTATTCGACAACACTCGCATTATGCATGCACGCAGCGCGTTTGACCCGAACAGCGGCTATCGCCATTTACAGGGCTGCTACGTCTGCAAGGATGATTTTCAAAGCCGACTGGAAGTGTTGCGCAGAAAAGGCCGGGACCACCGCCAGACATGATATTTGGGGTCAATCCTGTGAGTCTGAAACGATCTTGTATCTTTATTCCAACAATGTCGTATATAGTATAAAGAATGTCGAATCCGGGATTGTGGCAGAACATACCTTTCTTATAATTGGATGTATTCAGGAAGTAAACTAGGGGGAAAAAATGTCAAATAAAGTTGATTTCAAACGAAATAAACTGAGCTATGCGATCCTGTCAGCCCTCACGGCGACAGCCGTCAGCTCTCCCGCCAACGCCCAGATCGAAGAAATCATCGTCACCGCGACCAAACGCGCCGAATCCACCCAGGACATCCCGGTATCGGTCTCCGCCCTGCAGGGCGAGGACCTCCAGGAACTGCGCATCAACACCTTCGATGATTACATCAAGTACCTGCCCAACGTGGTCAGCATGGGCACCGGCCCGGGGCAGAGCGAAATCTACATCCGCGGCGCCGCCACCGAGCAGTCGAAGGTCACCATTTCGGCGATCCAGGGTTCATCGCCCGCAGTGGCCTTGTACGTGGATGAAATGCCGGTTTCCTTCGGCGGACGCAACCTGGACGTATATGCGACAGACCTGAACCGGGTCGAAGTGTTGCCCGGCCCCCAGGGCACCCTGTTCGGCGCCAGCTCCCAGTCCGGCACGGTGCGCCTTATCACTAATAAGCCAGTGCAGGGCGAGTTCCAGGCCGGCGCCAACGTCGACGTGTCCACCACCAAGGGGGGCGACGTCAGTAATTCCCAGCAAGCCTACCTGAACGTGGCCCTGACGGACGACCTGGCCGTGCGCATCGCCGCCTACCACGACAACCAGGCCGGCTGGATCGACAATATCAGCAACCTGGACGGCAGCGGCAACGTTGTCCCCGGCGGCTGGGATACCAATGGCGGCGGACTCATCGCGGTGCTCAACCGCAATGATATTTCAGCATTGCCGGTTAGCCCGAACAGCCAGTTTGAGCTTGCGGATAACAGCCACCTGGTGGAGAAGGACTTTAACGACGCCGAATATATCGGCGGGCGTTTCAGCCTGGCTTATGAACCCACCGATAATTTCGGCCTGCTGGTGCAGCATACCCAGCAGTCCCTGGATACCGACGGCGTGTTCGCCTATGACCCCAACCTGGACGGCAAGAGCAGCGTCACCCGTTTCACCGAGGATACCAGTGAGGATGAATTCGGATTGACCACCCTGACCCTGAACGGTCGTATCGGCAAGCTGGACATGATCTACACGGTCGGCTACCTGGATCGTGACATGGAGTCTTACATAGACTACTCGGCCTATACCAACGGCGGTGGTTACCAGGTGTACTACCTGTGCCCGGGGTATGCGGATGACGGCACCTGGGCCAGGACCGGCGCCGCCGGCACGCCGGTGACCTGCCACGACCCGGAGGCGCAGTATATCGACAACAATTCAAACAAGCGCGTAACCCAGGAGTTCCGCGTGTCCATGCCGGATGAATTCCGCATGCGGGTGACGGCCGGCGCGTTCTTTGACGAACAGACAACCCGCGGCACATCCTCCTTCGAGGATGCCGCCACCCGGGATGATGGCGACGGTTCCTGGCCGGCGCTGGGTATGATAGGTGATGCCACAGAAGGCACAAATGCGGGTGGTGAATTATTCAACCCCAGGGTCAGCTTCGTCAACGACTACACCCGCAAGACCGAGCAGATGGCCTTGTTCGGCCAGCTTGATTTCGATATCACGCCCACAGTGACGGCCAGTTTCGGCGCCCGCTGGTACGACATCGATTTCGATTTCAAGGGCGCCAGCACCTTCTCCTTCCGCTGCAAATATAGTGTGGATGGTTGCGACAATTCCGATAAATACCCTGAACGAACCCGCTTTCCTGATGAACCCAGGGGTTCTGATGTTTTTGACCCGACACTTCCAGCCGGTGGCAATAACGTTACTGCGCGATTGCGCGCCCTGGGCTGCGGGGAAGAAGGACTCAGGGCAATTCAAGCTGCAAACGGTGACGGCACGGGCGGTGGTGACTTCAGGACTGAAGCCAATATTGCCGCTGTCATGGCAGACATTCAGGCTGGCAACCTGAACGTAGACGGCCTGAATTGTGATGGTGTTTTGAATGAATCCGACGTCATATTCCGCGCCTCGTTGGACTGGAAGGTAACCGACGACATCCTGCTGTTCACCACCTTCGGCCAGGGCTTCCGCCCACCGGTGACCAACCGCAACGCCGGTAAACTTTCAAACAGACAAACGGGTCCGTATGAGGGATACCGGGTGCCGGCTGTCGCCCTCACAGACGAAATGGATAACTATGAGTGGGGCATCAAGGCGGACTTCTTCGACCGCACCCTGCGCGTCAACGCCACCGGCTACTATTCCGAGATAGACGACCTGCAGGTGTCCCGTTTCGACCCGGCCAACGTCGCGTTCCTGGTATTCAT
>JAAXHV010000093.1 GCA_012270695.1 Gammaproteobacteria bacterium
GGCCAGGACTTTCCGGGCCTGGTCCGGCAGGTCCGACCGGGCGAACGGGACAGCAAGATATTGCGGGAAATAACCCAGGTCGTCTTCGAGTATGGTCAAGGCATACCTGGACAGTTCCGCATCGGTGGAATAGGCGTCAATCACATCGACAGACTCCTCGACGATGGCTTGGTAAGCCAACCCGTGTTCAATACCTGTGGGCTTTCCGGGTAACTTGTAAGTCCTGACCAGGCCGGGCCAGCCGTCTTCCCGATTCAGGAATTCCAAGGAAAAGGCGAGAACCAGGTCGGGGTGGGCTGCCAGGTCTGAGATCCGTGAAATTCCTTTCTCTTCAGCCGTTTTTTTTCTCATCACCAGGGCATAAGTATTGTCGAAGCCGAGTGAATCGAGTACCTGCAAGCCCTGTTCCGAAACCGCCGTATCCAGTTGGCCGAGGCCCGGCGTGGGACCGTCCGCCTTCAGTATGACTTCCGCCAGGGTGCCCGTATACTCTACGTACACGTCGATCGCGCCGTTCGCCAGGGCTTCGTAACAGACCAGTGTCCCGCCCAGCCCAAACTTCCGGTCGACGCTGAACCCTTCCAGCTCCAGCGACTGTGCCATGATCTCGGCCAGCAGGTAACTTTCGTTGAAGTGCTTGCTGCCGACAGTGATTTGGGCAGGAACTGCGGACGTACACAGCAGGTAAAGGATCAAAATCGTAACAACGTGGCGTAGCTCAACCATCATCCCGGGCCTTATGCAAAAATAAACCTCTGACGTAGTCATCAGCCGGCCTCGCTTTAATTTCCTGCAAGCTGCCTTGCTGGATAATCTGGCCCTGTCTCAGGATAATCAGGCGCTCGGCGAGTCTGGCTGCCTCTTCCAGGTCGTGAGTCACAAGCAGGATAGACCTGTTGCCGGTATGCTCGAGTTGCAGCATTTCCCTGTGGATGGCCTCACGGGTAATGGGGTCCAGTCCCGAGAACGGTTCGTCCAGCAGCAGCAGCGGCGGGTCCAGCATCATAGCCCGGCATAATCCCACCCGTTGTGCCTGCCCGCCAGACAGGCTGTGAGGGAAGCGTCCGGACAATTCATCATCCAGGCCGAACAATGCCAGCAGGTTGGCGTACCGCTCCCTGACCCTGGCTGCCGGCCATTTTTCCAGCCTGGCCACCAGGGTTACATTGTCCTGAACCGTGAGGTGGGGAAACAAACCTGCTCCCTGCACAGCATAACCCATGGTTCGCCGTATACCGGGCAAACGGTTGTAATCCAATAATTGGCCCTGTACCCGGACACTGCCGGAATCGGGTAAAACCAGCCCGTTGACCAGTTGCAGGAGCGTTGACTTGCCGCTGCCGCTCTCCCCGACTATCGCTGTCGTGGTATTGACCGGCAGGGCCAGTGATACATCTAGTATGACCGGCTTGTCATTGTAGGACTTGGTGACGTGCTCAAATTCGATAATATGGCCGGTCAAGTTGACAAAGCCTCAGTATTGCAACGGCAGCCAGTATAACAGCCCTCTTATCTCACCCGCGGGAATATCCGAACATCTCTTGTCAGGATATTACCGGGTAGTATTACTGGGTGCTTGGAAAGGAAAACTGTGCCTTCTCGATTGAATCTGCCGGCCAGCGCTGGCTGATGGTCTTACGCCGCGTGTAAAAACGGATGGCGTCCGGACCGTAGGCGCTTAAATCGCCGAACAGCGAGCGTTTCCAGCCGCCGAAACTGTGGCAGGCGACCGGTACCGGCAGGGGCACGTTAACGCCCACCATGCCGACCTTGATATTGTCGGTGAAATAACGGGCGGAGCCGCCATCACGGGTAAATATGCAGGTGCCGTTTCCGTATTCGTGTTCATCGATGAGTTGCATCGCCTCCTGCAGGCTCTCTACGCGCAGCACGCATAAAACGGGGCCGAAGATTTCCTCCCGGTAAATACGCATGTCCGCTGTTACCCGGTCAAACAGGCAGCCGCCAAGAAAGAAGCCTTCCGGCTGGCGGGGCACAGTCAGCCCGCGTCCGTCCACCAGCAGTTCGGCGCCTTCCGCCACACCTGAATCAATGTAGCCGCGTACTTTTTCGTAGTGCGGTTTACTGATCAGCGGACCCATTTCATTCTGGCTGTCGATACCCGGGCCGATCTTCAGGCGGGATACCCGGGCGGCGAGCTTTTTTACCATTTCATCGGCTACTGTGTCACCCACACACACGACTGCGGAAATAGCCATACAGCGTTCGCCACAGGAGCCATACACGGCGCCCATCAACGCATTCACTGCATTGTCCATATCGGCATCGGGCATGACAACAGCATGATTCTTCGCGCCTCCCAACGCCTGTACCCGTTTTCCATTAGCCGTGCCGGTCCGGTAAACGTATTCGGCTACAGGTGTCGAACCTACAAAACTGACCGCCTGTACCCTGGAGTCCGTCAATAAGGTATCCACGGCTTCTTTATCTCCATGGACAACATTGAACACACCGTCCGGCAAGCCCGCTTCCTGCAGCAGTTCGGCGATACGGGTCGGGGCGCTGGGGTCTTTTTCCGATGGTTTCAACACAAACGTATTGCCGCAGATGATGGCCATAGGGTACATCCATAACGGCACCATAGCCGGGAAATTAAAGGGGGTAATACCGGCAACGACGCCCAGCGGGTGAAATTCGGACCAACTGTCGATGCCGGGGCCGACATCCTTGCTGTGTTCCCCCTTCAACAATTCAGGCGCGCCACAGGCATATTCAACCACCTCCAGGCCCCGGGTAAACTCGCCGCGGGCATCATCCAGGACTTTTCCGTGCTCTTCGGTCAACAAGCTGATGATCTCATTCGCATGTTGCTGCAAAAAGTCTTTGAAACGGAACATAAGCCGGGCGCGTTTCGCAGGGGGAGTCTGGCGCCATCCCGGATAAGCCGCCGCTGCCGCGGCAATGGCTTTTTCTACGGTCGCCTTACCCGCCAACGCCACCCGGCGCGTGATTTGACCGGTAGCCGGGTTATAAACTGCCTGGGAACGCTCAGTGTCGTCTATGAAGATCCGGCCATTTATATGATGACCTACAACCTGGTTGGTTGTATTCAGTTTTTCTATCGGTCTTATTGAACTCATCTGATCGAGCCTCATGCGGCCAATTCCCGCAATACGTAGTGCAGTATACCGCCGTTATTATAGTATTCCCATTCCTTCGGGGTATCCACCCGCACAATCGCAGTGAAATTCGTACTGCTCCCGTCACCTGCGACAGCGCTGATGCCGACTTCTTCGGCGCCGCTTTCCAGGCCATGGATGGAATAGCTTTCACAACCCGTCAGGCCGAGTTTGTCGGCATTATCGCCCGGTTTGAATACCAGGGGGAGCACCCCCATGCCGACCAGGTTGGAGCGGTGAATGCGTTCAAAACTGACGGCTATGACTGCGCGTACCCCGAGCAGCCTGGTGCCTTTGGCCGCCCAGTCCCGTGAAGAACCGGTGCCGTATTCGCTGCCGGCCAG
>JAAXHV010000094.1:0-4455 GCA_012270695.1 Gammaproteobacteria bacterium
CAGTTGCCGGCCAGGATCATGAGATCTGCCCATGAGAGTTTCCTGCCATACTTTTTCTTGATCGGCCAGAGCAGCAGGCGCGCCTTGTCCAGGTTTCCGTTGTCAGGCCAGCTATTGACGGGCGCAAAGCGCTGGTTCCCGGTCCCGCCGCCGCCGCGGCCGTCGCCGATCCGGTAGGTGCCTGCGCTATGCCACGCCATGCGGATGAAGAATGGTCCATAGCGACCGTAGTCGGCCGGCCACCAGTCCTGTGACGTAGTCATCAGTTCATAGAGGTCGTTCTTTACCGCGTTGAGGTCCAGGGTTTTGAACTCTTCAGCATAGTTGAAATCACCGTGCATCGGGTTGGACAAGGAAGAATGCTGGTGCAGGATGCCCAGGTCCAACTGGTCCGGCCACCAGTCCCGGTTTGTCGTGCCTCTGCGAGTGGCGCCATTGCCGGATTCGCCCATTACGGGACACTTGCTTTCACTCATGTTTTTTACCTCCGCATTACCTGTTGGGGTTAAAAATTACAAAAAAATACTTCCATTCTCAGCTATCAAAGAAATAATAGGGGTTTGTATTCGTTGTGTACAACGATTATTATTCGCTATAATAATCGTATTATACGTATAGTTGCTCCTGGCTCCCGTTATGAAACGTTTACCCACGATGAAACAACTTCAATACCTGGTGGCGCTGGCTGACACGCAACACTTCGGCCGGGCGGCACAGCGTTGCTACATCACCCAATCGACTCTCAGTGCGGGCATTCGTGATCTCGAATCGGTGCTCGGAACGGCGGTCGCAGAACGTACTAACCGGCGCGTGCTGATCACCCAGGTTGGCTTGCAGATTGCCGAGAGAGCAAAAGCGATATTACAGGAAGCGGATGATGTGATGGAAGTGGCCAGGGCCGCGCTCTCTCCTATGACGGGAGAGATGCGCCTCGGGGTTATCCCGACAATCGGACCATTCTTCCTGCCGCGCGTCTTGCCGGCGCTCAGGGAAAGATTCCCGGAGTTGACGATCTACCTGAAAGAGGAGCAGACAGCCCCGCTGCTTGCCCGGTTGGAAGATGGAGAACTGGACGTCGCCTTGATTGCGTTGCCCTACGATACTGAGGACCTCACGATTGAGGTCATCATCGACGATGAATTTCTATTCGCCTGCAACCGCAATCACGTGCTCGCAGGCACTGATGAAGTTCCGCTCGAAGCGCTTGTGGGTGAACAGCTGATGCTGCTGGAGGAAGGGCATTGCCTGCGCGGTCACACGCTGGACGTGTGTGGAATGGGCGATAAGAGGATACGGTCACAGTTTGAGGCCAGTAGTTTGCACACACTGGTACAAATGGTTGCAGCGGGTATTGGCGTCACTCTCATACCACAGATCGCGGTTGACGCTCATATCATCCAGGGAACGGATGTCTCACTCTCACGGTTCAGTCTGCCTGCTTCTCGCCAAATTGGATTGGCATGGCGTCAAACGTCGCTGAGAATTGAAGACTTCCAATTGTTGGCAAACATACTACGTGAACTGACTTAGCGTATGATTCCTGCGACTCCGGATATGGTGTCCTGCCGGTCCCGACGGTTGCCTGTATATTCTGATTGACAGTATGGAAGGACAAGTGCTGCGGATAAACAAACAACGGTAAGGGTACTTGTCCGCAATACTCAACGTGCCGGGGAGAGGGAGCACTGCCCGCGCTCCGGGTTCGGTTCAACTTCAGGAAGTTCCAGGGTGCGCTTCAGCTCATCAGCGCCACCCACGTAACGGCCGTCCAGCCAGATCTGCGGCACGGTGACGGGGGTTTTCGGACCGATGATCGGTTTTACCCTGGCCAGCATTTCATAGAGTGCCCGGGGGTCTTTGACGACGTCGTGATATTGGTGGTCAACGCCCGCCTGTTTCAGGTAGCCCTTGGCCCGCACGCAATGGGGGCAGGTAGCCTTGCCGAAGACATGATTGCCCTGTATCGGAGTGTCACTGACCGCTTGCTCGATGACTGACTGGGTCAGCACGCCGCGGTTCAGCGCCGCGCCTTGAGATACGATCTTGCCGTTCACCAGTACGATCGGGGCATGCCAGCCACCTTTGGGCAATGGTTTCCACCATTCGGTGAGCCAGTCGCGCAGGTCGAGATCGACTTGAATACCGGCCAGGTCCGTATCAATACAATCCTGAATAATATCCTTGGTCAGGGCGCACTCGCCACAGGGGATGTTAACCTTGAAAGGCCCCCAGGCGCCGGCCCAGCGGAATACAGTAACATTTACCGGGTTGTTCATGAGTCGCTCCTGATTGTCACAATGATTATAGACTAAAACGGCTTGGGGCCTCCCGTCGCCCAGTCCAGCAGTTCCGCCGTATGTGCGAAGGGTACGTCGGTGAACTGTCGCAGGTGCATCATGCAACTCATGTTGCCGCTGGCAACAACGTCGACGTTTGCCTGGTCGATGTGGGCTGCTTTTGTTTTTCCCAGTTCAGTTGCAATTTGCGGTTGCAGGATATTGTAGGTACCGGCCGAGCCGCAGCACATGTATTTTTCCGGTAGTTCCTTTACGGTAAAACCGGCATGCCTCAATAAATCCAGCGGTTGCGTCTCTATCTTCTGCCCGTGCTGCATGGAACAAGGACTCTGGTAGGCGACACGGACCTGCTTCAGTCCACCATTCACAGCTACAGGACGTTGAGCGGATAAGAATTCGGCAATATCCCGGCACATTCCGCTGATTCTCCCAGCGTCAGCCGCCAGGGTATCATCATGGCGGAACAGGTGGCCGTAGTCTTTCAGCATGGTGCCGCAGCCTGAAGCATTGACGATCAATGCTTCCAATCCCAGATCGTCAACGTGTTTTATCCAGTCGTTGATATTTTGCCGGAAGCGCTTGTCTGCCAGCGCCGTTTTACCCAGGTGATGTTCGATCGCGCCGCAGCAGGTCGGCTCCGACAGCAGGTGCACCCGCCAGCCCTGCCGTTCAAGCAGGCGGATACTGGCCGAATTGATATCGTTTCCCAGCACCTGCTGGACACAACCCGCGATAAGACCGACAGCTTTCCCGGTCTTATCCTGGTTTTTTGCCTGTGATTTTATCCGTGTCCGCGTTACCGGGGAGCGGAGCTCCAGGGCGTTGTGAAACCGCCCGGGCAGTAGTTTCCTGATGGGTGAGAGCAAAGCGGAGAGGAATAACAGCAGGCGGAAGCGATCCGGGTGGGGCAGTGTCATGGCAAGAAGATGCCGGAAATACCTGTCCGGAAGCGGACGTTTAAATTTTTTCTCTATATAGCCGCGCCCCGCATCCACCAGATGCATGTAATTCACGCTGGAGGGGCAGGTGGTCATGCAGGACAGGCAGGAGAGGCACCTGTCTATGTGCTTGACAACTTTCTCAGAAGGTGTTTCATCGTGTTCCAGCAGGTTTTTCAGCAGGTAGATACGCCCGCGCGGCCCGTCCAGTTCGTCGCCGATCAGTTTGAACGTAGGGCAGGTGGAATTGCAAAAACCGCAATGCACACATTTGCGCAGGATGCTGTTGGCTTCGTCCAGAGCCGGGTCCGCTAACTGTGCTGCGGTGAATTCAGTGCGCATGGTTAACTTGCATAGAGTCTGCCGGGGTTGAATATATTGCCGGGATCAAAACTGTTTTTTATCTTCTCATTCAGGCGTCTGATTGACTCGTCCGGGAAGGAATAAATGCCGGCGCGCTGTTTCATGGCAGAGGGGGCGCGATACAAGGTTGTAGTGCCCCCGATGGCGCTGACTTCCCGTCTTATGGCAGCCAGTTTGTCTTCTCCTGCAGCCTGGCAGATACCCACCCATAACCAGCCCCCGGCGGCGTCCAGGTACCAGATGCAGCCGCGCAGTTCATTGATGAAACGGGTCAGACTCCAGGCTGATGTCGGGGGGAGTGATATTTTCAGGATGCCTGGGGTGCGTTGTCTGTCGTGTAACGGCGTAACGTTGCGTATCCATGACCAGATTGAAATCGACTCTGCCTGCTCGAGGATGCTGTATTTACAGGCGCCCGGCAGCCATTTATTGATGGCTTGCATACGCTCATTGACGGACAACTCTGTTCCTTCCAGTCTTATCAGCGTCAAGGATTCAGCGGAAAAAGACATTTCGTCTTGCTCGATTGCCGTCAGTGCCGCTGCGGGTAGATATGCCAGGCCGGATGTTTCGCTGGGAGTGGAGATGACCTGCGCCATCAAGGCCATACCCAGCTTGACCGACAAGTCCCATACGGCAAGCGTCCGGGATGCGGGCGGCGCCGGCAGGACTTTAAACGTCAGTTCAGTGACTACGGACAACGTGCCCCAGGAACCGGTGAGCAACTTGCTCATATCATAACCACTGACGTTTTTTATCACTTTGCCGCCGGATTTCCAGGTTTCACCACGGCCGTTGATCGCCCTGACACCCAGGATATGATCCCGTGCGCTGCCTGCCTTGAAACGGCGTGGGCC
>JAAXHV010000094.1:4500-5439 GCA_012270695.1 Gammaproteobacteria bacterium
GATATGACGCAGTCCGCGCTGACCGGCAATCCGAAACCGTGTTTGGTGTTTTTTCCCTGAACCGCAACAGACCTGCCCTCGGCAATAACCCATTTCACCAGGTCCTGGGCCTGCTGTTCCGATTCCGGTGAAAACCGCTCACCCATTGTTCTCAAATCCACAGGTTACACAAATGGACACAGATGCAAGCAAGTGTTCTGC
The DNA here is from genome assembly GCA_012270695.1 of Gammaproteobacteria bacterium. Taxonomy (GTDB): domain Bacteria; phylum Pseudomonadota; class Gammaproteobacteria; order Eutrophobiales; family Eutrophobiaceae; genus JAAXHV01. The sequence goes on from JAAXHV010000094.1 coordinate 4,702, forward strand.
TGTGTTCACCCCGGGTTTATGTTTGTCCCCAGAGGACAAAGAGTTTATCTGAGCTAATCTGCGTCATCCGGGCTAAAACCTGGGTATGTCAGGGAAAGGAATACTACCCTTGTGCACGTGCAGTTTGCCCAGTTCCGCGCAGCGATGCAGGACCGGGAATACCTTGCCGGGGTTCAGCCGGCCCTCCGGGTCAAAGACGCATTTTATCCGCTGTTGCTGTTGCAAGTCCTGTTCGTTGAACATGGTGGGCATGAGCTCTCTTTTCTCAAAGCCGATACCGTGCTCGCCCGACAAGACCCCCCCGACTTCCACGCACAGACGCAGGATATCGGCGCCGAATTGTTCCGCTTTTTCCAGTTCCTCGGGGTCATTTGCATCAAACAGGATCAACGGGTGCAAATTACCGTCGCCGGCATGAAACACGTTGGCCACGCGCAGGCCGTATTGATCCGACAACTCCCGTATCCGGGTTAACACGTGGGAGAGTTCGCGGCGGGGGATGGTGCCGTCCATGCAATAGTAATCAGGGGAAATATCACCCAGGGCCGGGAAGGCGGCTTTTCTGCCGGCCCAGATACGCGTGCGTTCTTCCTCTGATTCGCTGACCCGGATGAAGCTCGCCTGGCAATCCTCGGCAATGCTTCTGACTTGTTCGATTAATTCAGCCACTTCTCCCTCAGGCCCGTCCAGTTCCGTCAGCACCAGGGCAGGGCAGTCCACGGGATAACCTGCATGGCA
>JAAXHV010000094.1:5539-6313 GCA_012270695.1 Gammaproteobacteria bacterium
AGCAATCCTTCCGAACCGGTAACAATGCCAAGCAGGTCATATCCGGCCGGGTCGAGATATTTTCCGCCGAGACGCAGGATCTCTCCTTCCATGGTCACCATCTCAACCCCCATCACGTTGTTCGTGGTCAGACCGTATTTGAGACAATGCACGCCCCCCGAATTTTCGCTGACGTTGCCGCCGATGGTGCAGACAATCTGGCTGGATGGGTCGGGGGCATAATAGAACCCCTTATGCTTGACGGCCTCGGTAATCGCCAGGTTGGTCACGCCTGATTGGGCTACCACGCAACGGTTGTCGAAATCGACTTCAAGAATCCTGTTGAATTTACCCAGACCCAGTACGATGCCGTCGACCAGGGGGAGGGCGCCGCCTGATAAAGAGGTGCCGGCGCCCCTGGGCACAACTTTGATATTCAATCGGCTGCACAGCTTCAATACGGCTGCGACTTGCGCCGTTGTTTCGGGTAAGACAACCAGCATCGGCGCCTGCCGGTAGGCCGTCAGGGCATCTGTTTCATAGACGCGTAACGCCTTCTCATCGACAATAACGCACTCATCGGGGAGTATTGTCCCGAGTTCACTGATCAGCGCTCCCCGGTTTTCCAAGGCAGCATTATCGACAGGCGAAATTTGCATAGGGTTAAAGCAGTATATCACTCCGTTCTCTCTCGCGCAGTTCCACCCGGCGGATCTTGCCGCTGACGGTCTTGGGCAGAGTGTCGATGAAATCGATCCTGCGCGGGTATTTATACGGCGCGGTCACCCGTTTCAC
>JAAXHV010000095.1 GCA_012270695.1 Gammaproteobacteria bacterium
TTACTTTTGTTTGAACGAGGTGAGCACCTGGGTGTATTCACTCGGGTACAGGTCCGGGATGGCGAATTCCCTGCGAGTCATCTTGATCAGGCCGACCCCTGGCGCATACCACTGTGTTTGCTCGACTTTGATGATCCTGATGCCGAGCATGATGCGGCGCGGCAGGTCCAGGAAACCGACCGCATCGATGCGCAGGCAGCGGGAGAAATAGCCGGCGGGCACTTTTACCGTTTCATCCAGACTGGTGATGGTATAGTCCAGGGTCATGTTTTGACTAAGCATGTTCCAGTTGTCTCCCTGGCTTCTCGGCAAATCGAACAACTGCAGTCTTGCTGCGCTGCTCCATTTCGCGCCCACACTTAACGGATGCCCGATAACCAGTTCCGCGCTGTCCTCACCAGAGGACAGACGGCTGATCCCCTCCGTTGATTTGATGAAGATATATTTCCTTCCGTTCGCGTATATTTTCGGGTAGCGCTTGACCCCGCCTACGGTCTGGGATTGGAGATTACGGACGATGGATTTCTGCCTGGCCGGTTCATGGGCGACCAGTATCGTCCTACTTATATCATAAGTCCATTCGTAGCCGGGCGTCGTTGGAAAGTAGTCCGTTTCAGGAGAAGAGCAAGATGACGCAAATAATAATACCAGCCCGTACAGGCAGAGAAGATAAGGGGACGAAATTAACCCCGTCCCCCGACCACCTGATTTTATCCACATTGCTTAACTGCTTTCATTTTCTCAGCTTCATATCGCGCTCCAGTTCCAGCTCCTGTTCCAGGAATGCCATCCGCGCCTTGATGCGTTCCGTCTGATAATAATCCGGGCGCGGCGCCCGCTGACGCAGCAGGTGTTTGAGTTGTTCTATGGCGACCCGGGTCTCACCGGTAATAAAATAATATTCAGCATTGGCTATACTTGATTCAATCGGGTTGCCCGCTTCGGCCTCGGCCCGGGTCAGGTAATCAAAATAAGTGATATCCGGGGCCTGAAACTTGCCGAATTCGCGCAGCTTGTCACGGGCCAGGGCGGGTTGTCCGGCTTTTAACAAGGCATTGGCATAGTTCAGAACCAGCGGGCGGTAATCCGGGTACAGTTGTTCCGCGTTTGAGAAAATCTGGAATGCCGCATCATAATTGCCCTGCTTAACTTCAATATCCGCCGCTGCAAGCAGGTAAGCGGCGTTTTCCGGGTCGCCGGACAGCAGCCGGCGCGCCTGTTCCCGCGCCAGCGCATAATGACCGGCGGCGGCCAATGCTGTTATATAACCGTAACGGTCAGCTTCCCTGTCATCCCTCCGTTCGGCGTCGGCAAGGCGGCGGGAAAAAAACTCTACCGCGTCCCGTGGGGTTTTGTGGGACGCGACAATTAATTTTGCCCTGACCAGGGGAAAACTCTGGCTTTCATCGATCCAGCGCGCGCCGGAATAGGCCGCCGCCCGCGCACTGGCATCAGCGATCCGGCGCGTTGTCAACGGATGGGTGCGAAGAAACTCCGGGGCCTGCGCGGAAAAACGTGAATTCTGTTGCAGTTTTCTGAAAAAAGCCGCCATCCCCCGGGGGTCAAACCCCGAACGCACCAGCAACTGGATACCGATACGGTCTGCTTCCTGTTCGTTGGTCCGGGTGAAATTGATCTGTGCCTGTGCCGAGGCGCCCTGCACCGCCATGAGGGCAGCCTGACCGGCTTCGGGATTCTGGGTGGCAACCAGGATCGCGCCCAGCATGGCCGCCAGCGTCGGGATGCTCATTTTTTTTGACATTTCCACGGACCTGGCCATGTGTTTCTGGGTGACGTGGGCGATTTCATGGGCCATCACGCCGGCGAGTTCGCTTTCGGAGTCGGAATTCAGTATCACACCGCTGTTAATCCCGACAATGCCGCCGGGCGCGGCAAACGCATTGATCAGCGGATCATTGATGACAAAGAAGGTAAACTGCTGTTCGTTGTTATCGCTTTGGGAAACCAGACGGTAGCCGATTGACTCGATATAGGTGTTGATTTCAGGATCGGATACGATATCCGCCTGCTTTCTCACCTGGCTGAGAAACGCCTGTCCCAGACGCCTTTCAAACTCCGGGCTCAGCAGACCACCGGTGGAATCGCCGATATCAGGCAGGTCCAGGGTCGTCACTTCGGCCGCGGCTGAGGCACACAGGAAAAAAACCAGCAGGAGGCAGATCCCAGTCTGTTTCATTCGGCTGAATTACCCGTGATCATTCTGTATTAGAGCTGACCAGGTAAACAGAGTTCCCGGCAGCACGGTTGCGGGAACGGACGTTCATCGTCAGCAGTTTCCACCCGCCTGGTCTTGCAGGCTGATGCATTGCGTAGCCTGGTGAGAAACGCAGTTTAAACGTGTAAGATATCGCATTTTCAACGCCATTTCATGACAAAGAGGAAATTTTTCAATGGCTGAGGCAAAAAACGTTTTTTACGCGCAATCCGGCGGCGTGACGGCCGTTATCAACGCCAGTGCCTGCGCGGTGATAGAAACCGCGCGCCGGCACCCAGACAAAACTGCCAATGTCTACGCCGGCCGTAACGGCATTATAGGCGCCCTGACTGAGGACTTGATTGACACCGGACAGGAGTCGCCGGCCGCCATCGCCGCGTTGCGGCATACGCCTTCGGGCGCCTTCGGTTCGTGTCGTTACAAACTGAAGGGACTGCAAGAAAACAGGGCTGAATACGAGCGCCTGATCGCGGTTTTCAAAGCCCACAACATCGGTTATTTTTTCTACAACGGCGGCGGGGACTCCGCAGACACATGCCACAAGGTCTCGCAACTGTCGGCACAATGGGGCTTCCCCATACAGACGATACACATTCCAAAGACGATAGATAACGACCTGCCCGTCACTGATAACTGTCCCGGGTTCGGTTCGGTAGCCAAATATATCGCTATATCGGTGCGCGAGGCCTCCTACGACGTGGCGGCAATGGCAAAGACGTCCACCAAGGTATTCATTATCGAAGTCATGGGCCGGCATGCCGGCTGGATCGCCGCCGCGGGGGGATTGGCTGCCGATCGCGACAATGACATCCCGGTGGTAATCCTGTTTCCTGAAATCCCGTTCGACCAGGAACGCTTTCTCGCCAAAGTACGGGAGTGCGTTGCGCGCTATGATTACTGTTCCGTTGTGGTTTCGGAAGGCGCGCGCTGGCCCGATGGCCGCTTCCTGGCGGAGCAGGGCACGACGGATGCCTTCGGACATGCCCAACTGGGAGGCGCGGCGCCGCTGGTGGCGAACCTGATCAAGCAAGGGCTGGGGTATAAATATCACTGGGCCGTTGCCGATTACCTGCAACGCGCGGCGCGCCATATCGCCTCAAAGACGGACGTTGAACAGGCCTATGCCCTGGGCAAGGCCGCGGTTGAACTCGCCCTGGCCGGGGAAAGCGCGATCATGCCCATCATCGTTCGCACCTCCGATAACCCGTATCGCTGGGAAATCGGCCAGGCGGATCTGGCAGACGTGGCCAACGCAGAGAAATTCATGCCCGGGGAATTCATCAGCGATGACGGATTCGGCATCACGCCGGCATGCCGCACCTACCTGGAACCCTTAATCCGGGGGGAAGACTATCCCCCCTACCGGGACGGCATGCCGGAATACGTCCGCTTGTTGAACGCGCCGGTTGCAAAAAAAATACCCGCAGGGTTTGAACTTCGTCGCTGAACCTATACACTGTCAGCTTTTCTGAGCAGAATACGCAAGCCGGGTTTTGCGCGCCCGATCGCAAACATCAACCACAAACCCTGATCACTTAAAGGAGCACACAATGTCGTCATTGGACATCGCCTTGATATGCAGTGTTGTCGCCATCCTGTATGGCATCTTCTCCGTCCGCTGGATACTCTCACAGCCCGAAGGAAACGAACGCGTGCGGGAAATCGGCGCGGCCATCCAGCAAGGCGCAACAGCCTATCTTAACCGGCAGTACACGACCATCGGCGCGGTGGGCGTGATCCTGTTTATCATACTGGGATTTGTTCTCGACTGGTACACCGGCTTCGGGTTTTTGCTCGGCGCCCTGTTCTCCGGCGCTGCCGGATATATCGGCATGAACATATCCGTGCGGGCCAACCTGCGCACAACCGAGGCCGCCAACCGGGGCATCAATGCGGCGTTGACGATTGCCTTCAGGGGGGGCGCGATCACCGGCTTGCTTGTCGTCGGGCTGGGTCTCCTGGGCGTGGCCGGCTACTATGCCTTGTTGCAAAACCTGGGCGCGGACAGAGACACCATCCTCCATGCCCTCATCGGTCTGGGCTTCGGCGGTTCCCTGATTTCCATCTTTGCCCGGCTGGGCGGCGGCATCTTCACCAAGGGCGCGGACGTGGGCGCCGACTTGGTGGGCAAGGTTGAGGCCGGCATCCCCGAGGACGACCCNNTGGTGGTGCAGGGAAGTGAAAACGCCGTGCTCTACCCGCTGGCGCTGGGCGGCGCGTCCATCGTGGCCTCCGTCATAGGCTGCTTTTTTGTCCGGGCGGGTGAGGGCGGCACTATCATGGGCGCCCTGTACAAGGGACTGATCGTTGCCGGCGTGCTGGCCGCCATCCTGTTTTATCCGGTTACCGGCTGGATGATGTCCGACGTTGCGGGCATGTCGGCTGGCGCGTTATACGGCTGCGCGCTGATCGGCCTGGCCCTGACCGCGGCCATGGTCTGGATTACGGAATATTACACCGGCACCGACTACGCGCCAGTCAAACACGTAGCGGCCGCCTCCGAGACCGGCCACGCCACCAACATCATCGCCGGCCTCGGTGTATCCATGAAAGCGACCGCCCTGCCGGTACTGGCGGTGTGCGCCAGTATCTGGGGCGCGTTCGAACTGGCCGGACTTTACGGCATCGCCATTGCCGCGACATCCATGCTGTCCATGACCGGCATTATCGTCGCGTTGGACGCGTTCGGTCCCATTACCGACAATGCCGGCGGCATCGCCGAAATGGCGGAACTGGATGAAAAAATCCGCAATATCACCGATCCCCTGGACGCAGTGGGGAATACCACCAAGGCCGTTACCAAGGGCTATGCAATCGGCTCTGCCGGTCTTGCCGCCCTGGTGCTGTTCGGTGACTACACCCACGCCCTGGAACAGACCGGCATACACGTGGAATTTTCACTGTCCGACCCGCTGGTCATCATCGGCCTGTTCATCGGCGGCCTGGTGCCTTTCCTGTTCGGCGCCATGGCCATGGAAGCGGTGGGCCGCGCGGCAGGCTCGGTGGTGATGGAGGTTCGGCGCCAGTTCCGTGAAATACCGGGAATCATGGACGGCACGGGCAAGCCGGATTATTCCCGTGCCGTGGACCTGCTGACCAAATCGGCCATCAAGGAAATGATCATTCCTTCCCTGTTGCCGGTGCTCGTGCCCGTAATCGTGGGCAAGGTGCTGGGACCCGTAGCCCTGGGTGGTTTGTTGCTGGGGACGATAGTGACCGGCCTGTTCGTCGCCATCTCCATGACCACTGGGGGCGGCGCCTGGGACAACGCCAAGAAATACATCGAAGACGGCAACCTGGGCGGTAAGGGTTCCGAGGCCCACAAGGCCGCGGTGACCGGCGATACTGTGGGCGACCCCTACAAGGATACCGCCGGGCCGGCGGTCAACCCGCTCATCAAGATCATCAATATCGTGGCGTTATTAATCGTGCCGTTGATCTGAATATGTTCATCACCTCGTTCATCCTGTTTGTCGTCCTGAACGAACCCCACCAGTTTTCCATGCTCGATTACTGGGAGAGGAAATGCAACGGGGGCGACATGGAGTCCTGTGAACGGGTTGAGGATGCGCAAGCCGGGCTCGAGAAGCTGGCGCGCCTGGATAACCTGGCAGAGCGCTATGGCAATAACGTCAAACGGGATGACCTGGAAGCAGACGGCAAACCATTACTGAACGTGGCTTACAAGCAGGTGATGCAAGACTTTATCGGGGCGGAACACGAGATTGGCAACAAGGAATTGAACTATGACGATGCCGACGTCAGTTACTGCGCCGACCACTTTCATAATTACTGGGTCAACAGAAAATTCTGGTGGCCCACCGATGCTAACGGCGACCCGAGCTGGACCGACATTTATTACTACATTATCGACCACTACCACGGCATCTGCCTGCGGCGCTATTTCAACAAGCTTTAACCCGCTAACTATCCGATGACCACAAGCGAACCGGAGAGATAGGCGGGTTAACCCGGATTGCTCGGTGTTTTTGCCAACAACTGCGCCGTTTCATACAGGGGCAGTCCCATGATCCCGGAATAGCTGCCCTCTATTCTTG
>JAAXHV010000096.1 GCA_012270695.1 Gammaproteobacteria bacterium
CCACAAGCCGGTGGCGCACTTGTTGCACTCACCAGCGGCGAATGGGAAGTGGCCAACTTTATAGTCGATAGTAATCATAAACAAATCTATTTCATCGCCAACCGGGAGCATGTCGCCGATCGCCAGCTATATCGTGTCGCCGTTGCGCCCGGGGCCGTGGTCACTCGTATCAGCAAAGCGCCGGGTACTTATGAACCGGTATATTCTCGGAATTTCAGCCAGGTTGCTTACCGTTTCTCGGACGACCATACTCCGGCGGATCTATACCTTGCCCGGACCACCAGGAAAAGTCAGCCGGCAAAGATTACCCATTCGCCGTCACCACATTTTCCGTCCTACGCGTGGGCAGACGTAAAATACGTAAAATTTAACAGTCACATCGATGGCGTACCCCTGGTCGGTCGCCTGTACCTGCCACCTGATTTCAACCCAACGCAGCGATATCCGCTGGTAGTCGGCTCGGCCTATCGCGATACCGTTCGTAACCAATGGGGAGGGAGTCAGAATTCGGGCGGTAGTGCACCGCATCCGACCTGGGGCCTTGACCAGTTGCTGGTTGCCCGGGGTTACCTGGTTTTCAATGTCAACGTACGGGGCAGTTGGGGTCACGGACGCGCCTTCCGGGAGGCCCTGAAAGAGTATGGCAGCATTGAAGTGGACGATATTGAGAGTGGCGTTCGTCACCTGGTGACACAGGGTTTTGTTGACCCGGAACGTGTAGGAATATGGGGATTGAGTTATGGTGGCCTGATGACAACCATGTCGCTGTTTAAGAAACCGGGGGTATATGCCGCCGGTATCGCCGTCGCACCTGCCACCAATGTCTGGCATGCCTATCCTGAGCAGATGTGGGTGATGGGTGAACCCAAGGGAGATGACTACCCGGGACGCTACGAAAGACAGTCAGCTTTGTACCAGTCTTCCGGGCTTCAAGATCCACTGATGCTGATTCACGGCACCCGTGATACTGTCGTACTCTATTCGGACACCATCGCTCTTGCGGAAAACCTGATCGCTGAAAATCAGTCTTTCGAACTGGTGACCCTGCCTGGGGCGAATCATGCCATTGCAAACGACAGTATTAAACAGACCCGCTTTGCTTTCAAAAAGATATTAAATTTTTTCGACAGGCATCTTAAACCCTGAGCGATGTAATATTCGGAGGTATTCTGATATGAGTACAACACCAGCGGCGCACTGTACAATGAAAAGAAGAGATTTTATTAAATATACCGGGGCGAGCTGTGCGATGCTTGCTGCCACTGGTAGTCTCGCAGCCAAAAATGACTGGAGCTCTATACACCCGCCAGTAGTTGGGGAACTGGACCTCAATGAAATCAACATAGTAGATACGCATGTACATCCACCCCAGCCGCTCACGTTGACTGAATCTTACGATAAATGGAATTCATCCTTTGTTGGTTCAATGCTGCCCACGGATGAATACGCGGGTAAGGAACAATTAAGGAAAAGACTGTCATCGGTATTCAAGGAACACCTGTATAACATGCCGAGACAAACCGGTTATTATAATTATGTATCAAGGGTGTATGGTGTAAATCCCGATTTAGACGGGTTTAACTCGGTTGTGACCAGGGGCATAAAAAGCGGTTTCAGCAATTATATCGCATCCATTCTGGACCGGGAAAAAATAGAAAAGATAGTACTGGAATCACGTGAAATTGAAGCCAGACGACCGCAGAGCCCGGTCCCATCCGATCGATTTGTGTGGAGTTACAATATTGCAAGGATTATTCAACCGGAATGGGCTGCTGAGAAAGGAATAAGTTCTCTGAAGGAGGTCGTCGCCGAAATAAGTAATATCCTGGAGCACTGTGTGGCCGATGGTTGTGTCGGATTCAAGGTTAATGTGGCCTATTACAGGCCCCTGGGTATTGAATTAATTGATGCTGAAACGGCGGAACGGGCCTTGCAGAAACTGCTTAAAAACCCGGCTACCCGGTTTGTATCATTCAGTAACGTTGCGGATTATCAAGAAACCGAAATGCAGGAAGCGTTTCGTCATTACCAGGACTTCTTACTCAGGCATATTTATATCAAAGCAGGCGAGTTGAAGTCACGAGTGATTATTCATACCGCGGTGGCATTGCACCCGGCATTACGGTTTGATTTCAATAGTCCATTAAAATTGAGAGATGTATTTCTGGATGAGGAAATCAAAAAAGTAGAGACCCGGTTCCTCCTGATTCATACCGGGTATCCGTATCATCAGCACGTTGCTGCAATGCTGAGCCAGTTTCCTAA
>JAAXHV010000097.1 GCA_012270695.1 Gammaproteobacteria bacterium
TTTATGATAGAAAACGCGAAGGGCATAGATTTGCTTGTACACGAAGTCCGGTCGCCGGTTCTCGGTGAAATGGTCAGCAAAGGAACGCTATCCCATGAGCAGGACAAGGACAGGACAAATACTGTTTTTAATACGTTTGTTCATACAGATGCGTCTGATCTTGGTGAATTGCTGGAACAGATAAACCCGAAAATGACAGTGCTTAACCATGTATCCGTTAATTCGAATATCAGGGTATCTCTGGTGGACAAAATAAGACAATCTTATTCAGGTGATATCAGGATTGCAGAAGATCTGATGGTATTTGATATTGGGCCGGACGGGGTCAGACAGCGGATGGGAGTCGGCCCTGAAAGACCTTTATGGGGTAACTTTCCAGTGCCGGAAAACATTGCGCCTGCCAAGGGTATAGACAAGGTGCTGGATGACTGGCTAAGGAACAGCTCATTACTCAAATCAGACTGACATTCTGAGTCATTGCATTGCTCATGGCTTATCCCCAAGGCATTCAGATCGTACCATCTCGCATACTGGACGACTTAAGACAACTTCGGACATTTGGCTCCATAGGTCAGGGAGTCAATCGACGCTCACTGACTGAAACGGATCTGGCGTCCCGCCTCTGGTTGTGTGAACGTATGCGCGAAGCAGGCTTGGAGGCAAGTATTGATGGAGCGGGTAGTGTGGTTGGCAAGACGCCTCATTCACGGCGCATCCTGATTGGATCGCATACGGACACGGTACCCGATGGCGGCTGGCTGGATGGAGCATTGGGAGTGATTTACGGATTGGAAATAGCGCGCTCTTTGATGGAGTCGCCCGGCAGCGGTGATACAGGTATTGAAGTCATGTCGTTCATCGATGAGGAGGGCCGATTTACCCCATTAATGGGCAGCAGAGTATTCTGTGGGGAAATCAGGGAAGATGAATTTGCTGAACTGCGTTCTGCGGAAGGAGTGAATTTTTCAGACGTACTAAGTCAGGCAAATTTAAGCGATAAGCCCATCCAGCGCCTGGACCCGGGTATCCATATCGCATACCTGGAGGCTCATATCGAACAAGGGCCGGTGCTCGACAATAAGCAAATCAGGATCGGAGTAGTGACCGGAATTGTCGGAGCGTCGCAATACCGGATCGGTTTTCATGGACAGAAAAACCACGCCGGTACGACCCCCATGTCCCTGAGATACGATGCCGCAAAAGCCATGTTTGAATTCGTGGGACGTTTCACAAAGTATTTTAATGATAATGCCAGGGCAAATACGACCTGGACCTGTAATGAGGTTCGAACGGAACCTAAGGCCGGAAATGTAATACCGAACTTTGCTGAATTTTCAATTCAATATCGTGACTTGTCATCGGAAATCCTGGCGATACTTGATCAAGGAGTCGAAGATATATGCAAGGAAGTTGCTACCGGGAATGGTGTGGCGTTCGACAAGGAAAAAACGGTTGAGCTTGTCCCAATGGCGATGGATGAGCAATTGATTAATCGAATACACTCCGCGGCAATCGAACGTGGCGTCAGTTCACATAAAATGCCGAGTGGCGCCGGGCACGACGCCATGGTAATTGGCCGTTATATCCCGGCAGGCATGTTGTTCATCCCCAGTATAAGCGGCTTGAGCCATGATACGGAAGAGGATTCTCACGAAGAAGACATCCGTATCGGCGCGGAGGTATTTGCACGGGCTGTGTCAAACCACATTGATCATCTGGATTGCTTTTCAAGGGCATGAATAAGAAGAGTGAGAATTTGGCGTTGTCAGGCCGTCCTGATCATGAATTGGGGCTGGATACTGATATCACGAGACGGGATTTCATCGGTGGAACCTGTTTGGGAGCGGGAGTAGCACTCCTGTCGATGGGTTCACCGAGGTTATCTCGTGCAAATCTTCAAGGTTTCCTGCCACCTTCAATAAAACTGGGGCCGGACTGGACGGGTCCCGGCGGTACTGGTGAGTACTCATCATCCAACGGCAATACCCACGAGGTCCTGAACGTTGCCCACGATCTGCGCCACGGTGTTTTTGAGGAGTTACTGGCAGGCGCGACTGATACCGGAGAATCCTATGATCTGGTCATCGTTGGCGCTGGCTTTGCCGGATTCGGTGCGGCATTCGCATTACAAAAAGAGTTCGAAGGACAAAAGAATTGCCTTGTTCTGGACAATCATCCAATGTATGGCGGGGAAGCAAAACACAACGAATTCATTGTCGACGGCTATCAGATCTATGGGCCGCAAGGCTCATCTTCATTCAGCCTGGATCGAAATAATCCGACCTTCCACAGTGTCTGGCATGAGCTGGGATTGCCGACGGAGTTCGATCATGTGCCTTTATCCGGAACGTCGAAACCGATCCGTTTTTCCTTGGATCCCTATGCACCTATGCGCCTGCCGGACCGGGCCTCCATCGGTTATTTTTTTGACGGTTCAGACAGCGGCAGGCAATGGGTCATAGACCCGCATCTCAACGGTTTCAGGGACATCCCCTTACCTCCACAACTCCAGCAGGAATTGCATGACGCCTTTACGCACCGTCGTAAACCCGAACATCCGCAACCATCTGAACAATGGCTGGATAGCATGACATACCGGGATTTTCTTGTTAACGAACTTGGTTTTTCCCAGGCTGCATTCGAAATACTCGATTACTCATACGCAACCGACTCCTCCACGGCAAGCGGTGATATTTGTTCCGCATATTACGCTTACCTCGTCGATGCTCCGGGAACACGGGTATTGTCCGGGCAAAGTGACTGGGGAGGTGATGCAAGGGATTACTTGATGTTTCCGGCCGGCAACGCGGGAATAATACGATATTTTGTGCGAAACCTGGTACCTGCTGCATTTCCGTCTGATGCCACGTTTGAAGATACAGTGATTGGACCAACAAACACAGCAGTATTGGATAAGGCAGGTAATGCAACACGTATCCGTTTGAATTCCACTGCAATCAAAATAGTACACGATGGAGCGCCTGAGAAAGCCAGGCACGTTTATGTAACTTATTACAGAAATGGGACTCTCGAGCGTGTGCGGGCAAATGCGGTAGTTGTTGCAGCACCCGGTCATATCGCAAAGCACGTTATACGTGATCTGCCCGAGGAAATTCAGCTGGCATACCAGGGATTTCACCATGCCCCGCAGTTGGTGATAAATGTGGCACTGACCAACTGGCGTTTCATGGAAACGTTGGGTATCTCTGCCGCTCGCTGGTTTGACGGGTTTGGATGGTGGGCAGCTTTACGTCAGCCAATGAGTACGGGAGGATCTCTGGCCTCACCCCATGATCCGTCAAAACCCGCGGTGCTGACACTGATCGTTCCTTTCCTGGGTCACCGGGGAAAATCGATGGAAGAGCAAACCAAGCTGGGCCGTCTCGAACTGTTTTCCATGAAATTCCGGGAGTATGAAGTACTGGTTCGGGAGCAGTTGGCGCGGATGTTTTCCAACCAGGGTTTTGAGCCACGCCGCGATATTGCCGGCATTGTCCTGAATCGTTGGGGCCATGCGAGTATTGCGCCACAGCCCGGGTATCAGTTTGGCGTTGATGGCAAGCGTCCACCACGGGAAGTGGTAGCGAAAGGTTATGGCAGAATTTCATTCGGACACAGCGAAATAAGCGGTATCCAGACTTGGGGTACGGCGGTTTCAAGAGGAATGGAGGCCGTTCGTCAATTAAGGAATCTTGTATGACGAAACAGTATTGAGGAATCTCTGGTCAAGTCAGCTTCCTTAATCTATCCCTGGTATTGATATGTTCGGTGATTTACTCGTGATCTGTTTTGCAGTAACAATCACCTGATAGTGATCTCTCTGGGAAAGTCCGTGACAGTTTCATACCCACTGTCTGTAATAATTACGGATTCAGAGAAGGCCAGCTGATACCGGGGATATTCATAAATACCAGTGCCCGCATGAAACACCATACCGGGTTGCAGGGGTCGTGTTTCCTTTTCAGTAAATGAGATGATATGTCCTTCACCCCAGTCAGGCGGGTAGTTGATCCCCAATGCATAGGCGCTACGGCGGGGAGCAGCCGGGAAATTATGGCGCCTGAATACCTCCAGTGTGACCTGGTGGATTTCGTTAATGGGTCTGCCGGGCTTTAACGCGCTCAACAATTCTTCCAGCAGCTCCAGCAGAATCCCGCAACCCCGTTGAATATCATCGGAAGGGTTACCGATAACACCGGTACGGTACAGGGCTGCGCAATAACGCGCCCTGACGCCGGGTATCTCGTATGCCAGGACATCTCCTTTTACCATGGTGCGTCCGGCCCAGGTTGAGTGTACCAGGGTAGTGCGGGGTCCGGTTGATATGAACGGAGGCAGGCCGGCGTATTCACCCCCCAGTCCTGCCAGTTTTGCCAACGTGGCAGCAGCGACGTCGTTCTCATTGGCGCCTTCATGTGACGCTTCAAAAGCCGAGTGCATGGCTGCACTGCAAATTTTTCCTGCCTGGCGTATGTAAACCAATTCCTCTTCGGATTTGATCATACGCAAATTCTCGATCAATCCCGACGCGTCGGTTACTTGCCCCGATTTCTGCAGCGCCTCATTCAGTTCCAGGTATTGTGAGGAAGTGATAAACCAGGCATTCGATTCCAGACCGATACGTTTATTTTCACAACCTAATTCCCTGAGTAAGGCTGTTAACACCGTTACCGGATTGTCCGTATCACCATACGGACAGGTCTTACGCTTCCAACTGCGACCCAGGGTGTTAAACGATTCAATCTTGCGGGTAAATACCACAGGATCATGGCCATGGGTAACAACGCAGGCCTGCAGGTAGTAATAGCCTGGTGTATCGTGTCCGGTTAAGTAATATATGTTTTCAGGTGTGAATGAGATAAACGCATCGATCTCGTCTTCATTCATGAGCTGCCGGCAGGCGTTCAATCGTCGTTGGTACTCTCCCTCTGAGAAGGGCAGATCCATGATCAATGGGTCCGTCCTGGTTTCAATCAGTGAGGTTTTATTCATACGCATAGACTAAATCCAATGTTTGATAATGGTGCGGGCAACGGTACGGCCGCTGGCACAAGCGCCGCCAGTGTGTGCATGACTCAGGTACTCACCCGTAAAATACAAGCCACGTCGTGCTTTCTCCTGGCCGCGGATAAACTCGGCCATGGCCCCAGGCAATCCGGTATCAATGATGACCAGACCATCACCGGCACGAACAACCACATCATCAATTATTTCGGAGGTCAGCGTCGGGTAATGCCTCTGAACAAGAGGCAAACAATAATCCGGCATCGACTGCCCGCTTTCTCTCCAGTCCTGTAAATGGATATCCATAAGGGTGCACCCTGCAATGGCGCGGTTCTGATAGTCACCGCCAAAATAGGAAGGAAAACTACCCGGTACCGCATACCAATCGACCTCGCTGGCGCGCGCTTTGGAGGCAGGATGAGATTTAGTTATACGTTCACTGCCTATTGGTACCGATGGTCCATGTCCTGTCTTCAGGATATACGTGACAAATGCATCCTGGGTCATATGAACCCGTTCGAAGAAAGTCCTTTCACGATTACTCAAACCCTGCACTATCGGTATGACATAATTCCCCTCGGTAGCGCAAACAACGACATCCGGTGTAACAGAAGTTCGTTGTCCCGTGGCAGTGAGATGATTAACGGTGTGACGTCCAGTGCTGTCAACTGGAGAGACAGACATAACGGTGGTGTTTAACCGGACATCCAGCAATGAGGCCAGCGTTGCGGTCATCAGGCCGATTTCAGGGGGATCAATCCAGCGTTTATCCTGCTGGGCCACCAGTGCCAGCATAGCGATCTTCGACGTGTCCCTGGACTTATAACCCCATGGCCAAAGCCAGGCCACATCCACCCAGTCATTAGTGAACTCTTGTGCCCCTTTTTCTCCCAGCTTGCGCACCATGTAATCCCAGATACTTTCATCGTCCCATGCTGCGCCTGTATGCAGTAAACAGGGATCCACTGTTTCCCTGATCTCAGTCAGGTCCGACATCAACGACGGCAATCGTTGCCTGGTTTCATCGCTCAATCCGGGAATTCGTAACACTTCGGTCATGTGCATGCGCGTTGCGGTTCCATAAACGCCTTTGCCATTGTCAACCGGATAGAGTTCCGTCATAGGTCCGTCTGGCTGATTCAGCGTAAATTCATTACTGATACCAATCTCGTCAGCAAGCGCAAACATCTCTTTGTTGCCTTCGAATATTTCTTCGGCGTGTACCTGTCCAAACAATGGTCCCATCCAATCGTCACGCATCCTGCCGCCGGCCATGTGTTGTTTCTCAAAGACTGTTACTGCAAAACCCGCTTTCTGCAAATCGTATGCCGCACTCAATCCTGCGATGCCTGATCCGATGACAATAGCTGTTGGTGATGAAACAGCCCTTGCAACACGGATAAATTGAGGTGTAGTTACGGCCACCGTTGCAGCAGCCATGCCTTTTAACATCAGGCGACGCGACAGTGGTGTTATGTGAGTCACCCGAAATCCAAGCCGCAATTACTCCCAAACTCTAGTTCCCACCAGGCTTTTACGGTCTTGCACGGATCCGAATCTTCGGTCTCGCAGCGCTTCCCGCCGGGATGATTCGGTTGCTCCGGTGCAAAACTGCGCTGATTGGCTATCCTGAACATCAATACATTGTTATCCGCTGCCTGGCCCATCGCCAGGAACGGAAACAGACCGTCGTAACTGATTTCAGGCCGCACGTAGCCGGCCCCAGGCATATGGCAAACCACGCAGCCATTTTCAGCCAACTTGGGCAACACCTGTTCATTAAAATAGACCTTTCCAGCTGAATCAGGAAACGTAACACGGGCGATTGTCGGCGGTCCTTGCGACGGGGGTGTTGAATCCATCATCCTGGTTTCTGATTCGCCTTTGGTAGCCGTGTAGTTGTGGGTAGCTAGCGGGGTAGTGGTACCTGTTTGTCCCTGAGCTCTCTTCTGTTCAGTACATGCTGGCAGCGTCAGCGTAATGGCAATACCAAACATTAATCGTGATAACAGGATTCTGTAATACATTAGCTGGTTATACCGGGAATTATGAACTCAATAGCCGCTCATAGCCTTTTACGGATTTGTTGTAACAAGACGTTCTCAATGCATGGCGTCAGGAGTGAAATTGATTTGATTGCCAATATATTAAATGCCGCAATCGCTGCTGTGATTGGTGTCACGACAGGGACGTTTTTTCGACCCTTATTAATTTGACGTTCCACTTCTTCATAACCCATCGCAATGGTTCCTGATGTACAATTGTATGCAATAACATCAAGCTGAACGTCAGGCAGTAACAGGGCAGCTGCTTTTGACAACTGGGGCCCATGTGTTCTGAGATTATCAATGGTCACCGGGTTAACTGTCTTCACTCTTGAGGTATAAAACGCAAACTTTCCATCTTCAGGTTGCATACTGGAAAAATCATGTTCTGAAGTCTCATCGGTATCCAGTACAATGGGCCCAATTCGGTATGCTGTGGCGCCATTATCCAGCTCGAATTTGACATTGAGTTTTGATGTAACGGTCATTTTTTGTCAGGTGGGCGTTTTGATTAAAGGAAGTCAGAAACGGTCCATCCCGCATCAGGTATGGGGCAGGCTTCGTCCTTGCCGGAGTACGAATATAAATCACTCTACCATTATGCCATTTTGTCGGAGATTTTCAGCCAATGGCGCCAGTTGTTTCTCATAACGTCTCCATTTCCCTATGGAAGACGTATAAATTGGTTGGCGAACCTGCACGGCGCTGGCTGTGGTCGATGCCGATTTGTTTTCGTGGAAATTGAGACAGCTGTCCTCCCATTCCAGAGCACAGTAATCCAGTAGCTTGCGAATTTCATTCTCCGTATCCTGTACAAGTGTTTCGTATCTGACAACATGGATCGAATCGGCAAGAACCTGCTGCCAGTGATCGGCAAGGGCACGGTAGGAGATATAGTATTTCCCGAGCTCATCGAGATCATAGGAAAACGGGTAGATTCCCATAAACATCATGCGATACATGGCGAAACATGTGTCCATGGGATTGCGCTCCAATAGAATTATTTTTGCACCAGGCAAGGCTGCACGGAGCATCCCGCAATTGAGATAATTAAATGGAAATTTGTCTATGAAGCGCGGGGTATGACCTGTTTTGGGTCGGGTGCTTTCCAGATAAGACTTTCCAAGAACCTGCGGGTTTATCTCAAGCGCTTTTTCGACCATCTGCAGTTTCGGGATCTTTTGCGTATTCTTACTACCCTGGATCACGTTGACAAGCTGAACAGTAAAGTTATTCAGTTCTCCGGCTGAATAAACGGAACTGTGACTACTGAGAATCCTATCAACCAACGTGGTCCCTGTGCGTGGCAACCCGACAATGAATATCGGCTCTTCTGTAATATAGCCGTCTCCCAGGGAGGAAATAGCCTCTGCCGTATGTACTATGGTAATACGGTGCATGGCGGCAATATCATCGTCGACAGAATAGCGAGTGTGACGCCGCTGCATATCGCATGCAGATTTGACATGAACAAATGCGTTGTCATAATCGGTGATATCTTCATACTCCTTTGCAAGCGCAAAGTGTACCGATACTTCTCCGCGCCAATCCTTTATTCCATTCTTTAACAGCTTTTCCATCTGTCCGATATGATTATCGGTTGTTGACCATTTTTTCAAATCAGACCGGGCGTAATATGCACGGTAATCATGTGGGTTCAGTTCTATGGCCTTGTCAAAATTCTGCTCTGCCTCGCCCAATTCCCCAATCATTCTCTGCACCAGAGCAAGATTGGATCTGTATGCAGGATTATCCGGGTTGGCACGTACAGACCTGCCGTGAAATTTTGCGGCCATCTCGGGCTCATCACAGATGCTGTAAATTGCACCAATGGCGTCGTTTAACTCCTCTTTATCAGATACAAATTTTTCTGCATTTTTCAGAACAGGCAATGCTTCGATTTTCCTGCCTCCCCCCACTAGACATTTGGCCAGTTGCAGGTGTGTTCTCGCGTTTTTGCTATCCAGGCCCCTGGCCTTACGCGCTTGATCAATGGCTTCCTCATAACGGCCAATGTTCATATTGATGTCTGACAATGCGATCCAGGAATTATGGTCATGCGGATGATTCTGAGTAAGCCTGCCTGCAAGTTCCAATGCAGCTTTCCAGTTTCCTTTCCGCCTGAGGTCAGCAATCTGATGCAGCACGGAATTTATTTGGTCAGGATTATATTGGTTCAAGCTCTTTCGGCAGACCTATTTCGTTAAAGTGCTGTTGCATGAATGCATCCGTAGCGGGGACATTTCTCAGCCATTCATAAAAAATCCCCTTGAGGCAGGAAAATTCCACACCCGCGCTGCGCATCCGCATGAGTCCGAGTTCATGGCTGTTTTCCGGCGCACTCACCGCATCAACCAGCACGACCACACGATAGCCCTTGTCCATGAGGCCCAGCGCTGACTGACTGACACAGCATTCCGTAGTCATTCCGACCAGTATCGCAGTTTGCCTCCCATGCGATACCACTTCCTGCATAACGTCTGCATCTGCGGCCAGTTCAAACACCATTTTATCGTGCACTTGAGTGGTGGTGGGCAGACGCTTGCGCAGTTCGTCAGGAACGGTGCCGAATTCCGGAATATTTTCTGCGGTGACGACGATTGGCACTCCCAACCTGACGGCTACATCGATAATCCAGTTAATTTTTTCAAGAAACCCCTGACCGTCCGCAGTTTGTTTTAAGAAGAAATCCTGTACATCAATAACGATTAAAACAGAATCATTGACATCGATTAATGATGATTGCCCCATGATTTTAATTCCAAACGTAACTCGGATGTTTTTGCCGTCTCATCCAAACTGGAAACATACAGTCACCTGACTGCGCCGGTCTTGCCATCTACGGTAATGAACTGACCAAAATCATAGATGATATTTCCAGGCCCGATGGGGAACGAACCGCCACTCATGTAATTACCCGCATTATTCTCGCAAATAAAGATGATTAATTCCGCAATCTCCTCAGGCGGCACAGCAACCTTGGCTATTTCAGGCCAGAACCCCTTCTGTGCTTCACTTGCAATATCCCCGGGGGAGATACAGTACACCTGGATATTATGTTTCCTGACTTCCAATGCCAGCGCCGAGGAGAGACTCTTTTGTATCTCTTTTCCAAGCATGTAACAAAGCCAACCCACGCCGGCATCGCTCCACTCACCGCCGATGGTAAAAATCTTTCCCTGGCCGTGCTCTATCATGTACGGAATAATGGAACGGCACAGCAATAACGGGGCACGGATGTTCACCCCCAGCATCACATCGATTTCTTCCACCGAGTTTTCCCATAACATCTCACCGATAAAGGATTTATCAGCGCTGTACCAGGCGCCTGCAATGTTGGCCATGATATCTATTTGCCCCCATTTCTCCATTACGGCAGGAGCGAGAGCATCAATGGCTTTCGCATCGAGCAGGTCAGTGACAAATATCTCGGCAGTGCCATCGCCTTGTGAAATTTCTTCCCGGACTGATTGAAGTTCCATTTCCAGTTTATCCACCAGTGCGACCCTCGCGCCGCTTTTTGCCATCCTGATTGCTGTGGCGCGCCCCAGGCCGCGGGCAGCCCCGGTTACGAGCGCAACGGATTCATTCAAATTCACTGTTGCAGACCATCAATTTGACGTGCGAGATAATGACCGAACTCCCAATTGGTTCTCTCCCATGGATGCAAAACACCCGCGTTGCCGGCATTGGCCCTGACACCGCGTTGCACCTGTTCAATTATATTTTTATCTTCCGGCATAAAACCGTTAAACAGCTCTATATGACTGTCTGTAAGTTCTTTAGACAACTCTTCATCGTCTTCGCGGAATAGCGCGATTTGCGCGGTATACTTGAGTGACTGCGGGCTTTTCGGCAGGACAGTGAGCCATATTCCAACTTCGAAATCCACGGATAATGCAAGACATGGGTAAATGCAGGCCAAATGCGCCAATTCCCGAAGTTCGGCAGGTAACCGGTTGAGCCTGGATGAAGCAGTGCCGGCAAAATTTTGTGTATGGTGATTGTATCCCTCACCACCCTCCCGGACTTTCGTGGTATGAGTCGGTATCTCCGTTTCGAAGGAATTTTTGTGCACCTTGAAGATATGGTAACTTTCACAGAAGTTCTCAACCAGAAGCTTCCAGTTAGCGGCGATCTCGGCTTCCACCCGGTGAATCACCTGATAGCTGGATAATTTATATGGTGAGACGCTTTTTTCCAAACCCACCAGTCGCGGCGCCAGTGGCGCTGCATGTTTATTTAAACTTACGAAAACCAACCCCTGCCAGATCTCTACACGGTATTCCGATAGGGCAATCCCCAGGACTTTCTCCTTATCCATATAAGGGGCATTACGGAGACGGCCTTTCAAATCATACGTCCATGCATGGTAGGGGCAACTGAATAGTTTGCTGTTTCCTCTGCCTGACGCAAGCATTGTTCCCCGGTGCCGGCAAACATTGGAAAAAGCGCGTACTTCACCGGCATCGTCACGGACGACCAGAACAGGATTATCGACGATGTCAAAAGTCAGGTAATCCCCGGGAGTTTGAAACTCGGACACATGGCCCGCACAAATCCATTCCCGGTAAAACAATGTCGAGATTTCCCCCTCAAGTAATTCTCTCGACGTGTATACCGAATGCGGTAGTGGTTGTAAGTTATGTTTCGCTTTCTGTGCCCATTGCCTGAGATCTTCGATGGCACTTTTACCAGACATTTGACAAAAGTTTAAATTCTTGTTTCGGTACTAGAAAAATCTGTAACTGAATGATAATCCGACTGACCGTGGCCTTGCGGTATAGAAAAATTGCCCGCGCGTCCCGGAGAAGGCTTCACCCTGTCCTCCTGTTAAGCCCTCCTCATCGCCGATGTTTCGGACAAACAGTCCCAAGTCCCAGTTATCCGCGGACAATGTTACCGAACCATTCCATATCCAGAAACTGTCCAGCGTATAGAAGTTCTCGGCCAGTGAATTAAACGCGGTCTGAGTGTCATCCCGAAACGAACCATCCACGTGCCAGTTCAGCATCCAGTTATTTCCAAAAGTAAGCGGTTGGGTGAAATCCATTCCCAGGGTCAGTGAATGTTCCGGGACATTAGGCACCGGGTCACCGTCGAATACCTCGTTGCTGGAAACCAGTTGTCCGCCGCCAAGATCAAGGTCGATGATCTCCTTGTCTGCAGTAGCCTCCGCATCTGTGTAGGCATAACCCAGATTAACCGATAGGGCTTCATTAATTTGCGCATCAAGCTCTAGTTCGATCCCGATACTTTCAGCTTCAGAACCATTCAATACCACAGGAACGAAACTCGGGGTAAAGGCATCAAACTGTAAATCCTCCCATTCAATAAAGAATCCCGCCAGAGTATACGTCATTCTGCGGTCCCAGAGTCTGCCTTTAATTCCTGCTTCGTAGTTGGTTACCTGGTCGGGCCTGTAGGTCTGAAATTCAGGAAGAGATGCAATACTTCCGGCGAGCGGTATACTGTTCGCGCCTCCCCGCCTGAAACCTTCAGCCCAGGTAAAATAAACCATTGTATCCTCGTTAACGTCATAGGATGTGTTAACTCTGAAGATTTGATCGTCAACTTCCTGTTTCATGTCGGTTACTGCGGTCGTTCCCTCGATGTCAGTAAGATCATTGGCGCAATACGGCCCACAGAACGGTATGCGTTGAACCAGATCTATCTCCTGTTCCTGAAAAAACGCACGGAAGCCACCGGTTACCTGCCACTGGTCAGTGACGTGATAGGTCAATTCACCGAACACAGCCAGGTCTTCGAATTGCAACTGCCGGTCGTATTCAAATTGGAGGTCGGGAAGAGTCGTATTGTTATATCCATAATAGAATACCGCCTGGTCCCAGGCCGAGAGTCCGGGAGAGAAGTCCGCAAAATGAATATCAGAATCCGTATCCTGGTAGAAAGCGCCCAGGACGAAATCCCAGCGCTTGTCCCAGTCCGTGACAAATCGAACCTCCTGGGCGAAGCCCTCGATGTTAACCGTGACCGGGGCCAGATGGGTAAATCGTGGATAGAAGAAATAAAAGCTTGCATAGCTGACACCGCCTTCTGCTTGCGTCACTTCCAGGTCACCGGTGATATCGTTAACAGAGTCCTCTTTTACTTCATAATATGAAGTGGCTGAGGTCAGCGTGCCGAAACCGAAATCCAACTCGATATCCAGCGCCACCGAATCCACGTCGGATTCAAAAGGTTCAGGGTGTAGCTTGAGGTGATCGCGATCTCCGGTTGCGGGAAATGTGGTGGCGCCATTGGGGAAGGGCATTTCGGCGCCACAAAAATAATAGCCCGGGAATTCTATTCCTGGACCGCAGGAACCCGCATCCACAAAGCGGGAACCCGGGACTTGCCCCGCCGAGGTATTGACCGTCAGACTGGGAACATTCGGGTTAATGAACTGTTCATCGTCCTGTTCGGTATAATCGTGCTGATACCTGAGAGATGCCGACAGGTTTTCAGAGGGCTGCCAGAGCAGGGACAATCGAACATAGTACTGGTCGAGGTCGTTGACATCTTCCTCTTCCGGCCCGATTATCATCCCACTGGAGATATCGTCAGCAACCCTGGGCACCGGGACTCCCGACTCATCTTTTACAGGGCGGCCCAGAGCGTCCACGAAGCCACCCTCACGAGTATAGCCTGCTGCAATTCGTGCAGCCAGTACATTATCAACGATGGGGAGATTAATTACCCCGTCCGCGCTGTAGCTTAAGTCATCGGAAGCCTCCGTCAGGCTGACCGAGCTGTCGAACTCAACGGCTACACCTGCAAAATCTGGCTGGTTTGGTAGAAATCGGATCGTGCCACCCAGAGAGCCAGAACCGTATAGTGTACCTTGCGGACCGCGCAATACCTCGACACGATCCATATCCTTGAGCGTGATGTTGTAGAAAATCGGTGTCTCACCCACATAGGTCGACACTGCTGCCTGGGACAGGGCTGAAATGTCACCGTTATTGGATGCTGATGAAATATTCAATCCGCGCAACGTGAAGTTGTTGTTCTGGGCTCGTACCACTGGCCCTTGATCGACGTAAGACACTCCCGGTACGAGACGCGCCAGGTCGCCCAGACCTATGGCGCGAGCGGCTCTTAAATCGTCATTGGAAAGTACGGAGAGATTATAGGGAATATCCAGCACAGTCTCCGCCCTGCGGGTCGCCGTGACGATAATCTCTTCGAGTTCCGTCTGTGCAGTCACGCCGGCCGGCACATTACACAGGAGTGCAGAGGTGACACCAGCCGCAATCGGTTTGAGCGCAAACTTTTTGGGTTGCTTGCCAAGCTTTCTCTTTGCCATGTTCAGTTTTTGTCCGGGATTTTTCATCTGCTTTCTCCCACGGTGAAAGATTGCTTTAGTTCGGCATTTGTCATTGCTTACCGCCTTTCTTCCAAATCATCCAGTATGATTTGCGTCAGGTTATAATGGTTTTCATCCCAAAATTCAGAATAATACTGTTGTATATATACCGGCGATTGCCGTCCTTTCTGTACGGCTTCAACCACATGCCTGTCTTCATCGATAAAACCTTCAAACATTCTTGAATACTCCTCTCGAGCCGCAGAATATTCAGGGTTGACTGCTGAGTCTTTCTCAAAAAGATTAGCCGTTGTGATATGAGTAGAGCCGGGAGTGACAGGCAGTGGAATCTCAAACTCAATGGCATTTGCCCAGACAGTTATGTTGAGTGAAGGATAAAATGTTAAATAATAGCCGGTATCTGGGGCACGGTGCTCAGTTCTGCCCAGGTGCGGAAACGGCAGATTGCCGTAAGTATCATCCAGTTCGGAATACGGATAACCGAAACCAAGCAACTGTCCTTCATGAATATTGAAAAATTTCGGGTTACCTTTTTCATCTACTCTCGGTGTTTCCGGCGAAGTGCGATAGGCGGCATGGACAAAGTGTTCATGCAATATATTCAGACACGTATTTTCCAGGACAGTCTTCCAATTGGCATTCCAGGTAAAGCGGTTAAATACGGGTAGTGTATCCTCTCCCACCTCTATAGCCGTATGCTCCAACCGATAATCACCAAGGAGTTCGTCTAACGGCGAAATAACAGAGTCAAAAGAATCAGCTTTTTTTGACAGGTTAATGAAAACAATGCCATTCCATAAAACCGTTCTCACGCTCGACAAATCCCCAGAACGGCCGTTTAATGCAGTCAGCGGAGCGTCCTCCGTGCCATTCCAGTACGGAATTTTTATCAACTTGCCACCGAGATCATATTGCCAACCGTGATACGGAGTTTCGATTAAATCGAGTGCATGACTTGGTGTTGTGACGACAAGGCAGCCGTCATACGGACAGATGTTGTGAAATACCTTTATTTCATCAACCCCTGTCCTGACGGCAAACAGGGGAATACCTACAAGCTCGAAGGGTTTGACATCACCCGGACCTGGAAGCTCCTCTGCAAACAATACCGCTGTCCAGCGGCTTGAAAAAATCCTGTCACGCTCAAGCCACAGGAATTCTTCCGACGTGAATGCGTGCCTTGGCAGAGTTCGAGCGCTGTCAATATTTGCCCTGCACTGTTGTATCTCGGGGGATTTCAATAAATCATACATTGATAAGTCGATTCGATTTACAGTTGAATCAGGGCACATTTAATTGTAATTTTAGTTAAGAAAATCGAGCTTTTCAATTAATTAAGCATTATTATCAAATGGGTATAGCGGATTTTATAATGAATATGAGCTGAAAACAGCGTAATTAGCTGTTGTAACCGAGAATAATTGCCGTGTTTTGCGCATGTTTATGGTTATTCGACTTCAATGAATCGTAAAAACAAAAACGATGTAGTTGCGGGTGAATTTGAGTCCGCTCGCAGTGTCTCCGGCAGATCGACAACACTTCCACCGGTGGCTTATCGATCACCGGCGTTCTTTGAGCTGGAAGTAGAGCGAATTTTCACCAGGGAATGGTTTTGCATCGGTCATGTAGGCGACATTCCGGAA
>JAAXHV010000098.1 GCA_012270695.1 Gammaproteobacteria bacterium
TTCCGCATACTCATCCTCTACCTGAAACCGGTCCTGCCGGGCCTGGCGCAGCGCTCCGAGGCATTCCTGGGAATCGACCCGCTGAGCTGGGACGACCTGACGGCGCCGCTGCTCGACCACCCGATAAGGAAATTCAAGCCGCTCCTCACCCGGGTGGAAAAAGACCGGATCGATGCCGTAGTCGCAGCCAGTAAACAAAGCCTGGGGGGCGGGGGCGCCAGAGCAGCGGAAGCCACCGGGCCAGAGGACTCCGCCAGGGCCGGAGGGGCCGAGGATGCGGAAGCCGCACCGGCAGAGGACGCCACCAGGGCCGGGGACGCTGGGCCAGCGGGAGCCGGTTCGGCAGAGGATTCCTCTAGGGTCGGGGACGCTGGGCCAGCGGGAGCCGCCGGGGCAGAGGACGCCACCAGGGCCGGGGATGCCGAAACAGCGGAAGCCGGCTCGGCAGAGGATTCCTCCAGGGTCGGGGACGCTGGGCCAGCGGAAGCCGCCGGGGCAGCGGACGCCACCAGGGCCGGGGGCGCCGGAGCAGCGGAAGCCGGCTCGGCAGAGGACTCTACTAGGGCCGGGGATGCCGGGTCAGCGGAAGCCGCCGGAGCAGAGTACTCCGCTAGGGCCGAGGGCGCCGGGCCAGCGGAAGCCGGCTCGGCAGAGGACTCTACTAGGGCCGGGGATGCCGGGTCAGCGGAAGCCGCCAGGGCAGAGGACTCCATCAGGGCCAGGGACGCTGGGCTAGCGGAAGCCGCCGGGGCAGAGGACTCTACCAGAGCCGGGGGCGCCAGAGCAGCGGAAGCCGCCGTGGCAGAGGACTCCGCCAGGGCCGAGGGCGCTGGGCCAGCGGACTTCGTCAGGGCCGGGGACGCCGGGTCAGCGGAAGCCCCCGCGGCAGCGGACTCCACCAAGGCCAGGGACGCCGGGGCAGCGGAAGCTCCCGCGGCAGCGGACTCCACCAGGGCCAGGGATGCCGCGGCAGTGGAAGCCGCCGGACCAGAGGACTCCGCCAGGGCCGGGGACGCTGGGCCAGCGGAAGCCGCCTCGGCAGCGGACTCCGCCAAGGCCGGGGATGCTGAGGATGCGGGTACAGGGAATAAGTATCTGGTTGACGACCCAGTTGGCGCGGAAATCTCCTTTGATGAATTCACCAGGATAGACCTGCGCGTGGCAAAAATTACCCGGGCTACCTATGTTGACGGCGCGGATAAATTGCTGCAACTGACCCTGGACCTCAATGGCGAAACCCGGAACGTGTTCGCCGGCATCAAGTCCGCCTACCAGCCGGAAGACCTGGTCGGCAGGCAGACGGTGATGGTGGCTAACCTGGCGCCGAGGAAAATGCGCTTCGGCGTGTCGGAAGGCATGGTGCTTGCAGCGGGACCGGGCGGCGAAGAAATATTCATCGTGACTCCCGATGCAGGCGCCAAACCCGGCATGAAAGTCAAGTGATTGTATCCTACTGTCACGCCCAAGAAATTCCTCGCTGCCAATCCGGCCCGCTCCTCCGTCGTCATGCCGGCCGGCCCCCCGCCGCCAGACCGGCGCGTTCCCGCCGTTATACCAGCACGCCCCCCGCCGTTATACCGGCAGGCTCCCACGGTTGTCATACCGGCCCGCTCCCCGCCGTCATACCGGCAGGCTCCCGCGGTTGTCATACTGGCCCGCTCCCCGCCGTCATACCGGCCCACTCCCGCGGTTGTCATACTGGCCCGCTCCCCGCCGTCATACCGGCCCGCTCCCCCCGTCGTCATACGGGCACGCTCCCCCTACGCCCCCGGCTTGCAACATGCAGGGGCAGGCATTCCTGTGCAAGTTTACCCTCTGCCAACGGCGAGCAGGGGACGGTTCGGCAGGTCGGAAGCAGAGCCTGGCCCTGTAGCTGGATGCAGAATCTACCCCCCCGCTTCCGCCAGGAGGGGCCGGTTCTGCATGTTTTAGGCAGGGGAGGCATGAATCCGGCAAAACAAACCATTGCCAGTGCATGACGGAATTATCGATCATCCTCTTGGCGGCCTGCCTGGCCAACAATCTGGTAACCGACCACCTGCTGGGCGTGAGCCCCATGCTGGCGGCCGCGCAGAAGATCGGCATTGCCGTCGATATGGGGCTGGCCGTCACCTGCATCACCAGCGTTGTCGCCCTGGTTACATTCCTGTTGGACACCTTTTTCATTACCCCCCTGCACCTGGAAAACTACAGGTTGCTCCTCCTGGTCGCGACCGTCGCCTGCGTCTGCCAGGTATCCCGGACGATTTCGGGCAGGTATTTCCCCCGCCTGTTTGACCGCGACGGCAGGTTTTATCCGCTGTTGCTGATGAACTGCGCGTTACTGGGGGTCACGCTGCTCAACATGCAGCAAGGGGGTGGCTTGCTTCCTTCCCTGTTTTTCGGCGCCGGCGCTGGCCTGGGTTTCTCACTGGTGTTGCTCGGTTTCACCGCCATTAATCTACGACTGGCCGTGACCGATCTGCCGGGCCCGTTCAAGGGCCTGCCAGTGCAAATGGTGACACTGGGGATCATCTCCCTGGCCTTTTCAGGCTTTACCGGCATGGTCAAGGTTTAACCCGCATTTCTCAGGGCGCTTGTTGCTATTGGGAACATGTTTGCTGTCAATACGTTATGAGCTTATTCTCACTGTGCTACCATGACAGACTGCGCTTGCTGCGTTCATTGCATCCATCCCTGGACGCAACCCTGCGAGCGGCTTTTGCCATGCAAATCGGCCGTCCTGCCGATTTGTCATCGCATTACCTGATGAGAAATCCGGGTTAATGCTGGAACTGATTGCAGTTACGACGGACGAGAACTCAGGTTCCCGGTTCGGTTAATTTGGCGAAGTTTAGTGTTGGAATTGGCTGTTGTTACTTTGGTGGTTTATTTGCTGGTACTGTCGGCGGCCATGTCGTTGTCCGATGCAGGTGATGCCGGTAAACGCACCAGGGAAGAGACCATCTCTGCAGTAGACGCCCTGCTGCCGCAGACTCAGTGCGGCGACTGCGGTTACCCCGGCTGCCTGCCTTATGCCAGGGCGATCGTTGACCAGGACGTTCCCCTCAACCTGTGCCCCCCGGGCGGCGCAGTCACCGTCAGAAAACTGGAGAAATTGCTGGGGCGGACGTCCTACCGATATGTTGCTCCGGTCGCGCCCGAAAGCGCAATCGCATTGATTGACGAAAAAACCTGCATAGGTTGTGTGAAGTGTATCCACGCCTGCCCCGTCGATGCCATCGTCGGCAGCGCCAAACAACTGCACGCCATCATCCCGGAATACTGCACAGGCTGCAAGCTATGCCTGCCCCCATGCCCCGTAGACTGCATCACAATGATCCCCCAGACCCCCTTAATTCAACCCCTAATTCAGGACACCCATAAAATAGCCTAATTTAGCACCCGCAATTCAGCGCAATTCAGGACACCCATAAAATTAGCACCCGCAATTCACGCAATTCACGCAATCCAGGACACCCATAAAATTGAATCGCCCCAGGAATTCCGGAGACCCGTTAGTGTGAGTCATGCCGCTTTGCATGACCGGTCAATCTCATCATAGTAGATCTGTTCATACTCAGCGGGAGGCACATTGCCGATGCGCGCCAGCAAACGCCGATGGTTAAACCAGTCCACCCATTCCAAGGTAGCGTATTCCACGTCATCCAAAGTCTTCCAAGGTCCCTGCCAAATTTGGGACAAATTTGGGACATCCACAGAATCTAGTCGCTTCCAATATTAATGGGTGTCCCAAAATTTACCGATTTTATGGGTGTCCCGAATTCAAAGAGTGGGGTGCTCCGATTTTATGGGTGTCCTGAATTAGCTTGAATTAGCTGAATTAGGATAATATGCAGTGATATTGTGCTTAGTATTTGGAGCAGTGGCGGTATGCGTGAATTACATAACTTTCCGGGCGGGTTGTTGCTGGAGCCGCACAAGGAGATCACGGACCAGAAAATGTCCATCCTGCACCCTCTGCCGGAGCGGATGTTCCTGCCCTTGCGACAATATATCGGCCGGCCAGCAGAGCCTGTGGTAAAAATCGGCGACAAGGTGTTGAAAGGCCAGATCATCGCCCGCTCCGACGGATATGTGAGCCTCCCCGTCCACGCCAGTACGTCCGGGAAAATAACGGATATCGGCGATTATCCCATCCCTCACCCGACAATAAGTAAGGCTCCTTGCATCGTACTGGAACCAGACGGAAACGACGCCTGGTTTGATATCCGGCCCACTGAAGAATACGATCGGACCGAACCGGCGAAATTGCAGGAGTTGATCCGGGATTGCGGTATAGTCGGCCTGGGGGGAGCAGGTTTTCCCGCCCATGTAAAATTGATGGAAGGGGTGGAGAACGCCGTCGATACGTTAATCATTAACGGCGTTGAATGTGAACCTCATATCACCTGCGACGACCGGCTGATCCAGGAGAAGGCCTCCTACGTCGTATCCGGCGCGCGCATGATCCGCCATGCAGTTCAGGCCAAGCACTGTGTAATCGCCGTCGAGGATGACATGCAACTGGCATACGACGCCCTGGCCGGAATAATCGATGATGACCTGGAACTGGTCAAAGTGCCTACCCGCTATCCCGCAGGAGGAGAAAAGCAGCTCATAAAAACATTGACCGGCAAGGACATCCCCAGTGGGGGCCTGCCAATTCACATCGGCATAGTTATCCACAACGTGGCCACGGCTGCAGCGGTTTACCGGGCCGTCACGCGCGGGGAGCCCATCGTCTCGCGCTACATTACGGTGACCGGAAAAGTGGATAACCCTGTCAACCTGCAAGTGCTGATCGGGACGCCGGTCGAGGATTGCCTTGCAACCTGCGGTTACCGGCATAGTGAGAATAACAAGGTGATCATAGGCGGCCCCATGATGGGCCTGCGCGTCACCAGCCCCAATATGCCGGTGATTAAGACCACCAACTGCATCATTATCGAAGAAAACACGCCTGTCCGTCCGGAAATGCCCTGTATCCGTTGCGCGGATTGCGTCGATGTCTGCCCCGCGGAACTGCTGCCCCAGCAATTGTACTGGTTTGCCAAGGCCGCAGAATTCGACCAGGCCCGGGAATATCGCCTGTTCGATTGTATTGAATGTGGTTGCTGTGCCTATGTCTGCCCCAGCCACATACCCCTGGTGCACTATTATCGTCATGCGAAATCGCAGATCGACCTTGAAGAAGAACACAACTACGAGGCCGAACTGGCGAGACAGCGCTTCACACAGAAAAACGAGCGGTTGAGAAACGAGTCAGCCGGTAGGAAAGCAGGCAAAACCGGCAGCCGTGCAGGGCAGGATACCAAAGCAGCGAAAAAGGCCTATGTGCAGGAGGCGCTGGCCAGGACCCAGGCAAAGCGCCGGGACCGGGCGTCCCGGGAAGACTGAACGGAACACCCCGGATACACTCCGTATGATCAACAGGGCTAACAGTTCGCCTCATTGGCACGATGGCCGGACTCTGGGGGGGCTGATGACGGACGTGTGCATTGCGCTCATCCCGGGATTGCTCTGTTACACCTGGTTATTCGGCCCCGGCGTGCTGGTTCAATGTATCCTGGCTGTGGTTTTTGCGCTCTTGTTCGAGTTTGCCATCCTCAAGCTGTGCCGTCGCGATGCCCGACTTTTCCTGCGGGACGGCAGTGCCGTCGTCACAGCTTTGCTGTTTGCCGTCAGCATCCCTCCGGCAGCAGCCTGGTGGGTCTGCCTGTGTGGGATGGCCTTTGCGATCATCATCGGCAAGCATGCCTTTGGAGGCATCGGCTACAACATATTCAACCCGGCTATGGCGGGGTATGTTTTCGTATTGCTTTGCTTCCCGGTGCAGATGAACACCTGGCCGGACCTGTCCGCGCACGGGCTTGGCGCATACCTTGGCAGCATCTTCCCCACGGCAGGCGGGGAGCCTGATATTCTGAGCGGCGCCACCGCGCTGGATGAACTGAAAACCCGGCTGGAAATGATGGACATGGTATCGGAAATAAAGACAGCTTCCGCATTCGGATATTTTGGCGGCGCTGGTTGGGAATGGCTCAATGTCATGTTCATCCTGGGCGGTGTCTATTTATTAATTCGCGGCGTCATCAAGTGGCATATCCCCATCGCGGTACTGGCCGGCCTGTTAATGTTCAGCACGATCCTTTACTTTTACGATGCGGAAACCCATGCCTCTCCGCTGTTCCATCTGTTCAGCGGCGGCACTATGCTGTGTGCATTCTTCATTGCCACGGATCCCGTCACTGCGTCCACAACCAACCGCGGGCGTATCATCTACGGCGTCTTAATCGGAATACTGATCTGCTTGATGCGCGAGTGGGGGGCATACCCCGACGGAGTGGCATTTGCGATACTCATTGCCAATATCTTCGTACCGTTGATTGACCTGCTGACCCGCCCCAGGGTGTTCGGAGAAAAATAATGCCCGCAAAGACAAACCTTTTCGTCAATACGCTGCCGCTGTTGTTCATCTGTTTCACGGCAGTCCTGGGAATTTATGCCCTCGGCCATTTTCTCCAGGATACCATCAGGCGTAACCGACACTTGCCTATCCTGGAGATAAGCGCCGAGGTGTTGCCTCTTGATCACGATAATGAGATCCCCGCGGACAGGATAAGCGTCAACATGCCGACGTATTTCGCCACGGAAGCCACGGTAAACGTTTATCGCGCCAGGCGCGGGGACAAGCCTGTAGGTCTTATTTTCAGTCCCGTCCGGGCCCGGGGCTACAACGGTATCATTGAACTGGCTGTAGGGATTGAATACGATGGAACGCTCACCGGTGTGAGGATACTGCAACACCGGGAAACACCAGGCCTGGGCGACCAGATCCACCAGGATAATTCTTCCTGGATACTGGGATTCACCGGCCGTTCCTTGATCAACACGCCCAGGGAAGGCTGGGCAGGGAAAAATGACGGCGGCCTCTTCGACCACATCAGCGGCGCCACCTCCAGCCAGCGCGCCGTCATCCGCGCCGTGGAACACACCCTGGACTACTACATGATCAACCGGGACCACCTCTATTAATATTGAAAATTCAGAAAATTCACAGAAAATTCAGGACACCCATAAAAATTCAGGAAGAAAATTCAGAAAAATTCAAAGAAAAATTCAGGACACGCATTAATCGACTGTGTAATTCAGGACAGCCACACCCTTAAATTGCAAGAGCTGCAGCTCGAATGTGACATTGACATGAACGCAATGAACGTCCCCCGCAGGCTAACCCCGCTGGGCAGCGTATAGTGCAGGGAGTCAGTCTGAGTGGGGCTCAGGTATAGAGTAACGAGTATCTGCCCTGCCAGAGCCAACGCTGGTCGATTGCCTGGCAGTATTTCTTTATGAGTGTAGATGAACCCAGTGCCTTCTGATGCCAAGGCACAGAAGGCTTCATCGCTGTCTGCCATTGAGCCGGGGTTATGTCGAGTTGGTCAATCAGCGGAGGGACGGCTTTCGGTATAGCTCCACGCTTGTCCTCCCGGATGATACGGCCCGACCAATCCACCAGCTGCAAATAGTCATTTAAGTGAAACGGAAGGTAGTTATGATCTGTCGTTGCCTCTGGCACGTCAGATTTGAACCGTAGCAGGCCGGAGCTATTCCCAGCTAGTCTGCGTTTGATGGAGGTGTATTCGGACTGTATTGGATTTTGGCTAATTCCGGCTCGGACAGGGTTTAAGTCCACATAGGCCAAACACTGCAGTAAAGCGGTATCATCCAGTATGGCCTGTGACCGGAAACGTCCCTCCCAGAAGCGCCCTTTACAGCCATCCTCTACATTAGCCTTCCGAGCGATTCGCTCGTTCAGGTACGCCATAAAGCGACTGATACTCATCAGAGTCTGGCGCATTCGGTTTATCTCATTATCGACAATTTCCTTTTCCGTATTTGTCAGGGGCTCTCCTGCTTCGAAGCGAGCCATAAGTGGATTGAGACGGTATAACTGCCGCCAGCGAGCCAGTATCGCTTCTGCGGAGAGGGCTGCGGCTAACCCCGGTTTGACTTTCACAATCACATGATAATGGTTGGACATGATGGCATAACCCACCAAATCAATACAAAAGGCCCGAGATTGGGCCAGAAGCTGTTGTTCTATCCATCCTCTACGATGTTGGTAGCTCTTCCCAGACAGAGGGTCGGAGCCGCATAGGAAGGCGCGGCGAACACAACGGGAAATACAATGGTAATAACAAGTTTCAGCGAGGCAGATCTGTTGACGTCGAGGTATGGTCATGGTTCCCTCCTATAGTGAACGGGTTATCCTTTAACAACTCTTGTCAGCTATTGTAGTGAGATTCGGGCTGATGTCAATTGATAAATGTCTTGTGTCTATCGATTAATGGGTGTCCTGAATTACACACGCCGGATTTGCGGAGATTTATGGATGTCCCATATTAGACAGTGATTCTGTTTGTAAAATATAAATATATATAAAAATATTTAGTTAGGCTGGGGTATACAAATCGGACAGAGATTTATAAGTGTCCCAAATTGGACCATGGGAATTACATGGAATTAATGGATGTCCCAAATTGGAATTTGATGGGTGTCCCAAATTGGTGGTAGAGTAGGTTGATGCGACATTTTCCGGTTTTTCTGGACCTGAACAGGCGCCGTTGTCTTGTGGTCGGCGGCGGCGAGGTGGCCGCGAGAAAGGCGCAGCAACTGCTCAGGTCAAACGCCGACATCCTGATTGTCGCGCCCCGGGCCGGAGATGGAATACTGGCCCTGGAGCAACAGGGCAGGGTGAAGTATGAGGCAAGGGAATTCCTGCCGGGAGACGTCTCCGGTTGCGCGTTGGTGATCGCGGCAACTGCTGACAAAGAGGTAAACGGCCGGGCCGCCGCTGCCGCCAAGGCGGAGAACGTGCCGGTCAACGTGGTCGACAACCCCGCCCTGTGCAGTTTCATCATGCCGTCGATAGTCGACCGGGACCCGGTACAGATCGCCGTGTCCACGGGCGGGGCCTCGCCGGTCCTGGCCCGGCTGCTGCGGGTGAAACTGGAGACGCTGATCCCGGCGACCTACGGGCGGCTGGCGACCGTGGTGCGGGAGTTTCGCGGGCGGGTAAAACAGCGATTCCCGGATTTCAAGCAACGACGCCGGTTCTGGGAGAATATCCTGCAGGGGCCGGTCGTTGAGATGCTGTTTGCCGGCCAGGAAGCGGCGGCCATACAGGCCCTGGAGGACGAACTGGACAGTGCCGCGTCGGCCGACTACCAGGCCGGGGAAGTCTACCTGGTCGGCGGCGGACCCGGGGACCCGGACCTGCTGACGTTCCGCGCCCTGCGCCTCATGCAACAGGCCGACGTAGTGCTGTACGACAGGCTGGTTGCTCCCGCCATAGTGGAGCTGGTCAGGAAAGAGGCACGGAAGATCTACGTAGGCAAACAGAGTGACAGCCACACGGTGCCGCAGTCCGAGCTTAACGCCATGCTGGTCACGCTGGCGCAACAGGGCAAACGCGTGTTACGCCTGAAAGGGGGCGACCCCTTCATTTTCGGCCGCGGCGGTGAGGAAATCGAGGAACTTGCAGCTGCCGGCGTCCCGTTCCAGATCGTGCCGGGCATTACCGCCGCGGCCGGTTGTGCCTCCTACGCAGGCATCCCACTGACCCACCGCGATTATGCCCACTCCTGCCTGTTTGTAACCGGCCATCTGAAAGACGGCAAGCTGGATCTCAACTGGCCGGCCCTGCTGCAACCGAAACAGACAGTGGCTATTTACATGGGCGTCAAGGGTATCGACATGCTGCAAAAGAGCCTCCTGGAACAAGGCATGCAACCGGACATGCCGGCTGCCATTATCCAGCAGGGCACGACGCCTGATCAGAAAGTCTACGTGGGGAAGGTGGCCACCCTGGCACAGACCGTCGCCGACAAGGACGTCAAGCCCCCTTCAATGATCGTTGTCGGCGAGGTGGTAAAGCTGCACGAAAAACTGTCCTGGTACCAGTAGCCCGGAAATACGGGCTGGTGGATGCGATATGCGGGTTAACCCGGCTCCTCCTTGTCCAGGTCGATGGCGACGGAGTTGATGCAGTAACGCAGGCCGGTGGGTTGCGGGCCGTCGGGGAAGACGTGGCCGAGGTGGGCGTCACAGGCGCTGCATAAGACTTCCGTGCGTGCCCTGCCGAACAGGCTGTAGTCGGCCTCGGTCCTGACCGCGGTCTCATCTTCCGGCTTATAGAAGCTGGGCCAGCCCGTACCGGAGTCAAATTTCGCATCCGAACTGAACAGGGGCTGGCCGCAACAGACACAGCGGTAAGTGCCGGCGTCCTTGCAGTGGTTATACTTGCCGGTAAAAGGGCGCTCCGTCCCCTTGCGCCGACAGACCTCATATTGTTCCGGCGTCAGCTCCTGTTGCCATTCCTGCTCGGATTTCACGACTTTCCTGCTCTCAGACATGTTCAATCCCCTGTGTAAATCGCATGGGAGTCAATCCTACCATCTAAAATACAGGTGCATAAATCACACTCGCGGCTGCATTCTGCGATCCTTGTGCGTCAGGTGCATCAGCAGAGCATAGTACTTGCGGATGTTTTCCACGAATTTGACCGGTTCATGCCCCCTGGCATAGCCGTGTTTGGTCTGCGAGAACCACTTGTGCTGGCTCAACAAGGGCAGGAATTTCTTCACTTCCAGCCAGGAATCGGGCTCGCCGCCGTTGTTCTGGGTGAGCACCCTGGCGTCTTCGAGATGGCCGAAGCCGACGTTGTAGGAGGCCAGGGCGAACCAGGTGCGGTCCGGTTCGGGGACCCGGTCCGGAATTTTATCTACCAGGGAGGTCAGATACCTGGCGCCTCCGTGGATGCTCACCACCGGGTCAAGGCGGTCGCTGATACCGATCTGTTTCGCCGTCTGCAGCGTCAGCATCATCAACCCGCGTACACCGGTAGGTGAACGCGCCGAACTTTTCCAATGGGATTCCTGGTAGCTGATGGCGGCAAGCAGACGCCAGTCAAAACCGAACTCGGCTCCTGCGTTCATGAAATACGGCATCAATTCCGGCAGCCGGTCGTTATAGCTGTCGATGAAGCTGCGCGCTTCCACGTAATCAAACGAGTCCGCAAGCCCATAGACCTGTTCGATCAAACCGGCCAGTTGCTCGTTGTTCCTGATGTGGTTATGGAACTGCCTGACTGCCCTGATAAGGGAATCGTCATTCGGCGAACGTCTGACGGCCCAGCCCAGGGGTTCCGGCGCGCTCAGGTCAAAAGCAACCCGGAGGTCGGGCAGGGAGATGCGCGCATAGGCCACTTCGTCGGACCAGGCCACGGTGTAGAGAATTTCCCCGTTCTCTACCATCTCCAGCAGGTCAGGGTTGTCCTTGTCGTCATGCAGCACCAGTACCAGGTCCGGATACAGGAATTGCAAGCGCCCGAGCTCCTCCCGGGACAGCGTATCACGGGCAAGATGAAGCCTGTGGGGAGTGATTTCGGCCAGTGCGGACGGCCGTATATAACCGTAACGGTACACCACCTGCAGGGTCGCCCACTGGAAACCGGGGCCGTAGATCAGGGGATCATCCGGTTTCAAGGTCCTGGTCAATCCGCCTGCGGCCACGTCCGCCTGGCCGGAGAGGAGCAGGTCGCTGCTCTCTTTCCCGCTGTCAGCCGAGCGCAGTTTGAGATCGACGCCCAGCCAGGCGGCGAACAGTCTGACCAGTTCGTACTGCAGGCCGTGTTCGCCTTGTTCCGCGTCATGCCGGTAAGCCGTCGGGCCTGCTTTGGTCACGACGTGGACCACTCCCCGCTCGCGGATCAGCTCAAGCTGCGTTTTCTTCTCGGCACAGCCCAGCATCAGCAGGCATGCCGGCAGCACAACGGCGATTAAAATCAGAAAAAATTTTGCAGCATTATTCACGTTGCGCCAGAACCAGGGAGAAATACCGGTTATCCGGCTCAAAATGGCGGACCACCTTAAGTCCGCATTCCTCCAGCAAGGTTTCCAGTTCATCGAAGTAAAATTTGTAACTCAGTTCGGTCAATATCTTCTCGCCGCTTTCCACCCTGATGCTCATGCCGAGTTTGCCCAGAGTGATTTCCTGGCTGCAGCGGGAGATGAGGTACATCTCAATTCTGTTCAACTCATTATTATAGACGGCCGAATGAACAAAACTATCCGTACTGAAGTCCGCGTCCAGCTCGCGGTTCAGCACGCGCAATACGTTCAGGTTGAACAGAGCGGTAATTCCCTGCGCATCGTTGTAGGCGGCATTCAGCACGGCAGGGTCTTTTATCCTGTCGGCGCCCAGCAGCAGGAAATCACCCGGGTCCATGCAATTACGGATATCGCAGATGAAAGAACGCGCCTCCGGGGGAGTGAAATTACCGATCGTGCCGCCCAGGAACAGGAACGTCTTGCAGCCCCTGTAGTGCGGCATGTTGCCCAGGCCGGCATGGTAGTCACCCAGCAGCGGCCTCACGTCCAGCCACTTATAGGTATCCTGCAGTTTGTCGGCCGCTTCGATTAATACCGGTTTGCAGATATCAAACGGCGCGTACACGCAGCTAAGGTCCTGTTTTTCACAGGCATCGAACAGGTTCGCCGTTTTTTTCGAGCTGCCGCTGCCCAATTCGATCAGGTAACCAGGCCGGGTCATGGCAATGATATCGTCACTGTGTTCCTGCAACAGAGCATCCTCAGTACGGGTCGGATAGTATTCGGGTGTTTCACAGATGCGGTTGAACAAGTCCGCCCCGCGTGCGTCATAAAAATATTTCGGGGGCAGTGAACGGGGGCGCTCGAGCAGGCCTGCTCGGGCATCCTCCACCAGGTCAGGAACATACCTGGCCGGCGCAATCGCCAGACATTGGATAGCCCTTGAGTATCGGCCGAGGTCGGTAATCGTATCCATCCTATTACTCATGGTACCTGACTTAACGAATTTGGGACACCCATAAAATGATGCGAATTTGGGAGGGACGAATTTGGGACACCCATTAATTTGGGATGTTAATTTAGGACACCCATAAAATATTTTGTGGGTGTCCTGAATTGCTTTAATTTCGGGACACCCATAGAATCAAATTATGGGTGTCCTGAATTAATACTGAATAATGACGACAGGCAGACTACGACCTTCGACTCCCATTCCCGGATTTGTTTTGCTCCTTGTCCTCGGCCTCGTATCATCCGCCTCTCCGGCCAACCAGGCGGCTGAGATAGATCCGCCCGGCGCTGATGCGCCCGCACAGGGGCAAGCGGGAACGCGGCCCACTGCGCGGGGAACCGCTGCCGCTGATGCGCCCGCACAGGGGCAAGCGTTTACCGAGCTGATCCGATTGGATAGCGTGCCACTATCCGCAGCTGCGCAGGACCGCCCCGCCTCCGCGCCAGAGCAGCCCACTGCCGCGCAGGATGACC
>JAAXHV010000099.1 GCA_012270695.1 Gammaproteobacteria bacterium
CGCATGCAGTTGTTCGCGCTGTCCTATGCCGACGTGGAACGCGGGGTGCGGGAACAGTTCACGAAGATGTTCTCATCCTACGGTTTCGACGCCAAACGCGATATCGCAGGCATTGTCTCGAACCGCTGGGGACATGCTTACGTGGTGTCGCCTCCCGGTTTTTACTACGGCAAACACGGAGAACCGGCAGCCAGCGACGTGATCCGCGAGCCGCACGGCCGTATTTCATTCGGACATTCCGAACTCACCGGCGCCCAGCTCTGGGGCACGGCGGCGGAAGAGGGAGTGCGGGCGGCTGAGCAGGCCCTGGAAACATAGATAATTACGAATTACGAATTACGAATTACGAATTAGGAATTAGGAATTAGGGATTAGGGATTGGAGTGAGTCAGGGATGAAAATGGATAATCCTATACGCGAAAAATCGTATGCTTTCGCGCTAAGTATTATGAGAGTTTATCGTCAATTACAAGGGGAGAAAAAGGAATTTATTTTGTCAAAGCAGATGGTTCGCAGTGGTACCTCTATTGGCGCAAACGTGGAAGAGGCTATTGGCGGTCAGTCAACAAAAGATTTTCTTTCCAAGATGAGTATTGCCTATAAGGAAGCCCGGGAAACACACTACTGGCTACGTTTACTCCGAGATTCCGGAATGCTCACACCTGAACAGATTAACCCCATTATCGCAGACTGTGAGGAACTGCTAAAACTATCTGGCTCAATCACCAAAACAATGAGACAGAAAGAAGCAAAATTAATCCGTAATAATTCGTAATTCCTAATTCCTAATTCCTAATTATATTGAGTACCTTGCGCACAGTATCAAAGGTCTGCTCAAGCAGGTCCGGAGTGAACGTCAAAAAAGGCGAGAACGCGAGCGTATCCATGCTATGGCGTACCATCAGTCCCTGTTCAAAGCACCTGACGTGAGCCTCCATGCCCCGGGCGCCCGGCACGCCGGGACGCGGGGCCATTTCGATAGCGCCCATCAGCCCGAAATTGCGGATGTCGATCACGTGTGGGGCATCCCGCAAGGCATGGATCGCACCTTCAAACAAGGGCTCCAGTTCAGCGACCCTTGAGCCGATATCTTCCTCTACATAACTGTCCAGCGCGGCCAGTCCCGCAGCGGCGGCCACTGGATGGCCGGAATAGGTATAACCGTGGAAAAACTCGATGGCGTGCTCAGGGCCACTCATAAAGCTCTGGTAGATGGCATCACTGACCAGCACCGCGCCCATGGGGATCACCCCGTTGGTGATGCCCTTGGCTGTGGTGATGATGTCGGGCATCACGCCGAACCTCTGACAGCCGAACGGCGTGCCGATGCGGTGAAACGCGGTGATCACCTCATCGAAGATTAACAGGATACCGTGTCGGGTGCAGATTTCCCGCAAACGTTCCAGGTAGCCCAGGGGCGGAACCAGCACCCCGGCGGAACCGGCAACCGGTTCGACAATCACGGCCGCAATATTCTCCGCGTTATGTAACGCAACAATGCGTTCCAGTTCATCGGCCAGGTGCAGGCCCCAGGCAGGTTGGCCTTTGCTGAAAGCATTATGTTCCAGGTCCAGGGTATGAGGGAGATGATCGACGTTCGGCAACATGGCATTGCCGAACATCTTCCGGTTACCTGGAATACCACCCACTGACATCCCGCCAAA
>JAAXHV010000100.1 GCA_012270695.1 Gammaproteobacteria bacterium
GTGGTGGTGGATGATGCCGACATGGGCATTACCCACGTCATGCGCGGGGACGATCACCTCAACAACACGCCGAGACAGATCAACATTTTCAAGGCCCTGGGCGCTGCCGCGCCAAAGTATGCCCATATCCCCCTGATCCTGGACAGTGACGGCAAGAAACTGTCCAAGCGCCACGGCGCGGCCGGTGTGCTGGAATATAAAGACCGGGGCTACCTGCCGGAAGCCCTGCTGAATTATCTGGTGCGCCTGGGCTGGTCCCACGGAAACCAGGAGATTTTCAGCGTCGCCGAGATGATTGACTTATTCGATATCGGCCAGGTCAACAAGGCTGCGGCCGCGCTGAACCCGGACAAGCTGGCCTGGCTGAACCAGCACTACCTGAGGGAGAGCAAAGCCGAACGGATCACCCCCTTACTTGGAGAAAAACTGGTTGCGCTTGGGGTTGACGTGGCCGCACCGCCCGACCTGACGGAACTGGCTGAAGTACAGAAGGAAAGGGTGAAAACCATAGCGGAAATGGCCGAACAGAGCCGGTTTTTTTATGAAGACTTCGCAGAGTACGATGAAACGGCCGCGAAAAAACACCTGCGCCCCGTGGTGTTCGAGGCAATGCGGCAGGTCAGGGAAGCCTTGTCAGGGTTGCCTGCCTGGGACAGGGTAGCGATTCATGCCGCCATCAATACCGTCGCGGAACAACAGGCCATGAAGTTCGGCAAGATCGCCCAGCCCCTGAGAGTGGCAGTGACGGGGCGTGCCGTCTCCCCCTCCATCGACATTACTTTGCAGTTGCTGGGCCGGGACAGGACCTTGTCCCGCCTGTGCCGAGCGCTGGAATACGGGGTCAAGAATTACTGTCAAAAGACTTGACAGTTTCTGTGCGCTACCGTAGAGTATGCCGCCACTTTATGACCCGCATGCTGTTGCATGGGACGTCGGGTTATGGGGCCATAGCTCAGTTGGGAGAGCGCTACAATGGCATTGTAGAGGTCGTCGGTTCGATCCCGTCTGGCTCCACCAGGATCTCATCTGTCCCCTTCGTCTAGAGGCCTAGGACATCGCCC
>JAAXHV010000101.1 GCA_012270695.1 Gammaproteobacteria bacterium
AAGCTGAGGCTGATCATCCGCACCTGGTCTTTCAGGATGTTATCTCCGGTTAACCGTTGTTGCAGTTGCCCCAAAACGAAAGTGGCCAAAGGACAGCCGTTGACGTCGTTGCAGTTGGTATAAATGAAGCTGAGAACCACGAACTTGTCGCCGAAAAAATCATCTAGGGAGCGTTCGCGGCCCTGTTCGTCGAGGACCAGTCCGCTTCCCGCCTTGCCCAGCGGGGGGAG
Organism: Gammaproteobacteria bacterium; assembly: GCA_012270695.1. Lineage (GTDB taxonomy): Bacteria > Pseudomonadota > Gammaproteobacteria > Eutrophobiales > Eutrophobiaceae > JAAXHV01. Next base: position 231 of record JAAXHV010000101.1, read on the forward strand.
TTGATAACTGCCCGGTTCAGGTGCGGTATATTCCAGGACACGATAACCCGGCGCCAGGATTTGCGCTGGCGCATCGTGTTCATGCTGAGGCTGCGCTGGCAGTGTTTGTATCAGGGCAAAATAAAAAACGCCGGCTGCCAGGAAGACGGCCGGCGTAAATGAACTCGGCATGACAAACCGGCGGATGTTACGCCCGTCAGAAATTGACCGCTACGGATACGGCGCTATCTTCCCCTGTGGGCCGCTTTTTCGCGTACAGGGCATAGGAACCGAAGCGCATCTGGTGCGGCATGCCCAGGCCCGCTGCAATGAAATCAATGGAGAACTGCTTAGTCAGTTTTTCCCCATCCCAGGTATAGGACTTGAAATATTGCAGGTCGCCCTCTTCCGCCTGTTGCTTGTCCCAGTTGGACAGCAGGGACGAGGTGAAATATACCCGTTTACCGTCCCAGCTCTGGGACAACATGTTGATCTGTGCGCCGATCTTCTCCGTGTAGATTTCTTTCGCATTATGCGGGTCGCTGATATCGAAAACCCGGGTCATGCCGTCATTCCAGGTATCCACCCACAGCAGTGAATCATCCGCTGCGATGGAGATATCCACGGGTAATGGAATCTGCTCGGCAACGCCGATGTCCGCAACCGGTTTTGCCTGCCAGTCGCCGCCGGCATCCTCGTAGATCAGCCATATCTTGGAGGTGAGGGCGGTGGTGGTGAAGCAATAATTATTGTGCGCACCCCAGGCGCAACGGATTTCGAGCGGGGCGCCCGGCACGTCCAATACCTTTTTCGGCTGGCGTTTATGCAGGTCCCAGATGACGACGGTATTGCCGAAACGCTTCATGGCTTCCGGGTCAGCCATCATTTGACCCAGGTCCATCATATAATTATTCCAGCCGGTGAAGGATGAGGTCACCATGACGTTACGACGCGGCAGCACGCGCACGTCATAACCATAACCATCTGCGAAACTGCCGGCCTTGATCGCGCCCTGCAGGTCTGTGTCGGTAGGCATCCAGTAAGTCGCGATGTATTCCCCACTGTTGGTGTATTCCACCATGCCCGTGCGTCCGCCGTGGTCCTTGTCATTGGACAGACCGGTAATGAGCATCCTGCCAGGCATGGCGTAACTGGTGTGGGGGCCGACTACACCACCGCTCTGTGCTACAAAATTGCTGATGGTTTTATGCAACCGGGGTTTGGCCGGGTCCGTGTGTACATCAAAAATAAAAATCTTGTTGGTATCCAGACCCGACGCCCACAGGTAGCGCCGGTCATCCGTCAGGCCCGAGTGGTGGGCTTCATTACGCCCGCCCACCGACAACGAGTTTATCACCTTGCCGTAGTTTTCGGATTGCGGGTTGACGTCGACGGTAACCAGCTTGTCCTGCTCGTCCCCGAGACCTTCCATACCCAGCGTCCAGATATAGACGAAATCCTCCTGGCCGACGATTTTTGCCATGTAAGGCGACATGCAGGTCTCATCTGCTGATGCAATGGGAGTGATTGACAGCAGGAAAACAAAGACAATAAAATAGACAGAGGCGGTAAGCTGTTTCATAAGTTATCTCCAGTCTACAAAGAGTTTACCAATAAGATTATATTACAAAGTGACCGCGCGGTTTTACATTTTTTTGCCGGATCCTGCGGTATTACGTCGTGCACAGCGCAGACTATGGCGTGCTGACCGTACCTGTAACCGGACTGTAAAGCGATAATAATTCGAGAGCTGTAGCCTGACTTTTCCACTGGGATAACAGTATTTTATGAAACGCACGCGCGGCAAAAAAGGCCGTATCCAGGGCCGCATCACACCTCATAAGGCACTGGCTGATGTACGCAACCTCCTGGGTGACGCTGCGCGTTCCCGTGACCTGCTGGTAGAGCACCTGCACAAGCTCCAGGACCACTACGGGCACCTGTCACACCGCCATCTGCTGGCCCTGGCCATTGAAATGGAACTGCCCATGGCCGAGGTCTATGAAACGGCGACTTTTTACCATCACTTCGACGTATTGCAAGCCAACGAAACACCGCCGGCGGCGCTCACGGTGCGAGTGTGCGAATCGCTGACCTGTGAGATGTTCGGCGCCGGAAAGCTGATCGATGACCTGCGCACAACGACAGACGCCGCCGGGGTCAGGATTCAACCTGTTCCCTGCGTGGGCCGTTGCCAGGCGGCGCCGGTCGCCGTGGTGGGCGCCAACCCCATAGAGCATGCGCAGCCGGCAGCGGTGGCGGCCGCCGTGGAAGACGGGGCAACGCGCTGCCCGCAACCGGATGCCATCCGCTATACCCACTACCGGCAGGAAGGAGGATATAAGCTGCTGGCGGATTGCATGAACGGGCTGCATACGCCGGAACAGGTCATCAGCTTGCTGGACCGCGCCAACCTGCGCGGCCTGGGCGGCGCCGGTTTCCCGGCCGGCAGGAAATGGCGCATCCTGCGCACTCAGCCCCAACCACGGCTGATCGCGGTCAACGTCGATGAGGGTGAACCGGGGACATTCAAGGACCGTTACTACCTGGAACGGG
>JAAXHV010000102.1:0-2659 GCA_012270695.1 Gammaproteobacteria bacterium
CGCGCCAGCAGGATGTGTTCGCGGGTCTGCGGCATCGGCCCATCCGCCGCGCTCACCACCAGTACTGCGCCGTCCATCTGCGCCGCGCCGGTGATCATGTTTTTGACGTAGTCCGCATGGCCAGGACAGTCCACGTGGGCATAGTGACGGTTCTGACTCTCATATTCCACGTGCGCCGTTGCGATTGTGATGCCGCGTTCGCGCTCTTCCGGCGCATTATCGATCTGGTCATAGGCCTTTACTTCACCGCCGTAGCGCGCGGCCATCGCCTGCGTGATCGCTGCCGTCAGGGTTGTCTTCCCATGATCCACGTGACCAATCGTTCCCACGTTGACGTGAGGTTTCGTTCGTTGAAATTTTTCCTTGGACATACAGTATTCTCCTCAGATTGTTAAACACAAAAACCATTCATGGAGCCCATAACCGGAATTGAACCGGTGACCTCTTCCTTACCAAGAAAGTGCTCTACCGACTGAGCTATATGGGCATCGNNTGGAGCGGGTGATGGGAATCGAACCCACGCCGTCAGCTTGGAAGGCTGAAGTTCTACCATTGAACTACACCCGCCGGGTGAAACCGGCCGGAATCGCCACCGTTTCAATGGCAGCGCGTAAGCTTGCCTCTGTATTGTTACCCTACCCCCTGCACCACTTGGTGGAGGGGGTAGGATTCGAACCTACGAAGGCGTCGCCAGCAGATTTACAGTCTGCCCCCGTTGACCGCTTGGGTACCCCTCCGGAATTAAGCAAGCCTATCATTTTGATATATTCCGTATACTCTGTCAACACGCATCTTTAAAAAAATCAGGGCAACCGCATACTTTTTTCGTCAGACCTGCGCGAGTACATCATCCAGCACCGATAAAAGTAAATCCGCGTTGTCTTTTGAAAAAGGTAACGGCGGGCGCATTTTCAATACATTGTCATACACGCCGATGTTGCTGATCAACACCCCCCTGTCTTTCATGGCGTTGACAATCCGTTTGGTCTCCGCCTGCGCCGGTGTCTTTTTCTCCCGCTCCGTCACCAGTTCCACGCCGATGAACAAACCGTGGCCGCGCACGTCTCCGATCAACCCGTATTCGGACTGTAAGGCGCGCAACCCGTCCCTGATATACTCGCCCACAACCAGGGCGTTTTCCTGCAAGTTTTCCTGCTCGATGACGTCCAGTACCGCCATGCCGACCGCGCACTGCACCGGGTTGCCGCCGAAGGTATTGAAGTACATGACCTGTTCCCGAAAGCCGTTCACCAGGTCGGAGCGGGCCACGACCCCGGCCACCGGGTGGCCGTTACCCATGGGTTTGCCCATGGTGACAATATCTGGGGTGACACCGTCTAACTGGTAACCCCACATTTTCTCGCCGGTGCGGGCGAAACCGGCCTGCACCTCGTCAGCGATGTACAGGCCGCCGGCAGCGCGTACATGACCCATGGCCTGTTCCATGTAACCCGGGGGCACCTCCGGCAGGCCTTCGCCGGAGAATATGGGGCAGATCAACATACCGGCACAACCGATGCTCTCTTCCTCGAATTCAGCGATGGCCTGTTTTACCTTTTCTGCATAAGCCCTGGCCAAGGCGTCGGCTGACAGGCCGTCCAGGGGCCGGTAACTCTCAGGGAACGGCACGGACTTTACATTTGGACTCGGCGAGATCCCGCCATGAAAGTAAGTGGCCAGCTCGTCCACCGCCGTGGTATTGCCATGGTAGGCGCAGTTGGTACAGATAATGCCCTGCTTTCCGGTAGCCTGGCGCGCCATGCGCAGGGCGATCTCGTTGGCTTCACTGCCGGTGCAGACGATAAAGGCCATGGACAACGGGTCATCGTGCAACCCGGTCAGGCGCTCCGCGTACTCCAGCACCAGTTCGTGCAGGTAGCGGTTATGTACGTTCAGGGTCTGTGACTGGCGGTACAGGGCCTCAACCACGTGGGGATGGCAGTGCCCCACGTTGGGCACGTTGTTATAGACGTCCAGGTATTTTTTACCGTCAGAGTCATAAAGCCAGACGCCCTCGCCTCTGACGATATGCACCGGTTCGTTGTAGAACAGTGGGGCGCCTGCGCCCAACAGGCGGTAGCGCCGTTCGAGGAGTTGTGTATCAACCGTCATTCGCTTTCCGGCAAGCCTTCGTCATCTTCAGTTTATTTGCTTCCCGCCGGATCACGTCGATAGCCAGGTCAATGGTATCGATATGGGTACGGTATGACAGGATGGCGAAGCGCAGCATGTAAACGTTATCGATCATTGTCGAAGTAAGGAAGATCGTGCCGTCGCGGCGCAGCGCCTCAACCAGTCTCCTGTTGAATTCATCCACGTCACCTTCCACGTCGGTATAACGGAACACGAAGATGGACAGCTCGGGCTCGGGGCCGACTTCAAAACCGGGTGTTGACTGCAACCGCTGGTAGGCGTATCTGGTCAGTAACAACTTCTCGCTCAGCATGGCGCGAAACGGGGCGACGCCGATAAGTTTGAGCGGCAACCATAGGCGCAAGGCGCGGAAATGGCGGGTCAACTCCGGACTCACATCCGCGGGCGAGAGCTCCTGCTTGTGGAATGCCCTGTCCTGCAGGTAGTCGGCCGTATAATAATGCGCCTGGTACAAGCGTTCGCCGTCTCTGATCAGGGCCGCGCCCAGGCCGAACGGCGTATGCAG
>JAAXHV010000102.1:2757-5543 GCA_012270695.1 Gammaproteobacteria bacterium
AGGATAAAAAACCCGCCGTAAGCCGCGTCCACGTGGAACCACAGCCCGTGCTCGTGCGCCACCGCGCCGATACGCTCCAGATCGTCCATATTGCCCAGGTCCGTGGTGCCGGCCGAACTCACCACCAGCCACGGATTAAGTCCTGCGGCCCGGTCGGCGCGGATCATCTCCGCCAGGGAGTCCGGGTCCATCCGGAAGTCTGTATCGGTGGTCACGGCGTGCATGACACAGCCGCCCAGGCCGGCGATGTGCAGGGCCTTGGCAACGCAATGATGGGTAAACCGGGTGTGATACACCACGCTGCGCGAGTAATCCTGCGCTTTCAGGCCATGGGCTTCCCGGGCCGTCACGATACAGGTCAACGTGGCGATGCTGCCGCCTGAGGCCAGTATGCCTTTCGCCGCACCCGGGGCATAACCCACCAGTTCCGCCATCCAGTCCAGCAACTGGTATTCCATACGCACGGCGCCGGGGGAACTGGAAAATTCACCGGCATATTCGTCCATCACTGCCGCCATGTAATCTCCCAGCGCCGAGTAATACATGCTGCACGGGGGAATATAGCCGAAGAACTTGCCGGATACGGGGCTCAGCGCCTGGTCGTCCACGTTTTCCTTGTAGATGCGCAGAATTTCACCGATATCCATGCCTTCCTCGGTAATGGGAGAAGCATAGAGACCGGCGCCCATATCATCGGTATAGATAAACGCAGGCCGGTCCGGGAGGGCTTCCAGAAAACCTTCGGTGTAATCGTTGACCGCGCTCAGCAACTCCTGGCGCCGTTCCGCATCCGGCTCAATGATGCCAGCCTGTTCTGCAAAAACGTTTATTTGCCGGATTAATTCTTCCATGATTCAAGCTAAATCCGGGTTAGCCGCTCAGGCGGCTGCGCCCCGTTCGAACAGGCTGTCCCGCAGAGGCTGTCTGGTCTTTGCCTGTATGCAAACCTCAGGAGGGATATCGAACACCAGCGCATGATCGGGGCCGATCCCCTCTTCGCGCAGGCAGCTGGCCATATCATCGTCAGCCTCGGTAAACCCGGCCCGGCGGTTGAACTCCCATTCGTTCTCCAGACATTGCCAACCCAGGTCGGCAATCTGCGCGCGGCTGACCTGTTCGCCATAAAACAGGCTGTAACAGCGGCGTATTTCATCCAGGGTGGGTTGCATGAACTGGCACAAACCGGAGGAGTCGCATACCGCGTTGACGATCTGTGCCTCCTGGGAAGCGCGCACGGCATCGTCCCCTGCCAATGCGGGGTCGATCACCAGGCCGGCGGTGTGGTCCGCGCCCATGGCGCTGGTGGCATAGGTCACGCCGGCCGCTTTCAGCGGGCGCGGATCCCAAGCCGGCAGCGCCTGCCCCTTGGCCACGGGGATGCGGTGGTGGTTGTGATGCGAACCGATGGACAACGCGCCGTTACCCACCAGCGTACCGATCTCCGTGCCGTTGTCCACGTCGTTGCGCAACAGGGCTTTTGCTGCTTCGGCGTCGCCCCATTCCATGCCGCCGGAATCCATGTACACGGCGATGGCCGCGCCCGTCTCGATAGTGTCCATGCCTAATTCGTCACAGAGCCGATCCAGGTCGGCCACGTCTTCCCAGTTGTTGATGGCGCAGCATGAGCCCAGCAGAGTCAGCGTCTCGAACTCCAGCGCGGAAGTCACGTAGTTGCCGGACGCATCGTGGATGATATTGGAACAGCGGACGATACAGCCGGTCATACAGTTGTGCATCCCGCCGCCGCGTTCGGCGAACGCCTCATGGATGCGGGCGCCGTCCAGGCTGTCCACCTCCGGGTTCCTGCCTTCGGTGCGGTTCTTGTAGGGAAACGTATGCAGCATGTTGGCCATGGGGACACCGGTGCTGGTGCCGCCTTTAAATATATTGTGCCGGCCATCGCTTAAATAGGTCTGACTGAAGGTCTTGTTATTGGCGGCAAACGCCTTGTTGTCTGCCGGCTGCCTCAGGCGCGCCTTGCCCGGTTCTATCAATACCCATTTCAGACACTTGGAGCCCATCACCGCGCCGACCCCGCCACGCGCGGCATGGCGGGCCGGACGCCGTCCCTTGCTCTTGTCGGTCGTGGCGACGGATGCCGTCTTCAACATCATTTCGCCCGCCGGACCAATGCTTATCGCGCAGGCATTTTTGGCCCTTCCGGCCAGTAATTTTTTGCAACAGGCATAATTCCACAAGCCCTTGTACTCATCGGCTTCGACCAACTCCGCACCCTCTGTCGACACGGTCAACCCCCAGCGTCTTTCCCGGTCAGCCGGTTGGCCGCTTACGACAATGGCCCGGTAACCCAGCTTCATTAAATCCTGACCTGGCTCGCCGCCGGCGTTGGCTTCCTTTATACCGCCCGTAAGAGGGCTTTTACAACCGACGGACAAACGCCCCGAGGTGGGCGCCGACGTTCCCGAAAGGATACCGGGCGCGAGCACCAGAACATTATCCGGACCCAGGGGATCACAGCCGGCATCGCACTCATCCAGCAGGATGCGGGCGGACAGGGAACGTCCTCCCAGGTATTTCCAATCCGCCGGAAAGTCCTCGACAGTGACGCTAAGCCTCGTCATATCGACACGGATCAGCCTGTCATTATCCCAAACACCGTTCATAACTAACAGCCTCCTCAGCATAGATAGGGTAACCTATTATCTCCGCTATAAGTCCGACAGTCCAGAGTTTGTAGGGGTTGTGTATGGGTTGGCACTCATATTCTGGCGCCAAACGTCGCCGGGAAATTAATTTGGGACACCCATTAATTCGACAGCAAAAGA
>JAAXHV010000103.1 GCA_012270695.1 Gammaproteobacteria bacterium
CTACCCGCGCTGATAAAAATAGCCGGCGTTTTTTCTCCTCCGGTTCTGAGACATACCAGCGGTGCCCCATCCGGCGTATGTCCGAGTACCTGGGATGGATATCCTTTCTGTTCAATCCGCTGCAGGAGATCTGTATATTGATCGAAGATCTGCATGTGAATCCCTCCCTATTTTAAGGCGCAACATGCGCCCAGGTGGAATTTAAAATTCTGACTTCGTCGCAAGTTATCGCGGGATAGTCCCGCACGGTAATCGCGTTTTCTGTGGCCGATGCAATGTCAAAACCGGTCTGGGGTGACTCTTCGGCGAGTAAATAAGAGCCGACGACCCACGCCCCTGTAGGATAGTCTGGTTCTCACAGGTTTAAAATTTTCGCTGCATTGTTGTGCAAGATATCCTCCAGTGCATCGGGGGCGAGCATGCGGTTGAGGAATGGCAGGCTCAATTGCGCGAAACACGTGCCGCGGGAGAGGGCCGCACCTTTGCCATCCCTGCACGGGCAATCTGTGGCGAACATCAATTTTTTGCCATGCCGCGCCAGGAATCCCGCGGTAAAGTCCTCGTCTCGCGTCAGTCCGCCCAGACCCGAACCCGCGGATAAATCGGCAAACATATTGGGGTAATCTGCCAATAGCCGATCTATTAAGCCGCCGGGTCTTACAGGTCCTGTGGGATAAAGGGTTTCTTCGGGGGCGGGTACGTCGGCGCTGATATGCGCCCACCACGATTGGGCGTGGCCGATGAATTTAATATTGGGAAATTTTTTCAGGAGCACTTCGAGGTGTTCAATTCCCTGGTTATATCCCCGCTCGCCTTCTTGGAAATGCCACGTTACGGGCCAGTTCAATTCATTGCAGACTGCCAGTAATTTTTCCAGTCGTGGATCGTCCAATCGCAGGTGCTGTTTTTGTTCGCCATAGCCCTTAAAAATGCCACTATCGGCGCGTTTTTCCAGTTCGGGCACGGCGTCTTCTCGCGTGACATCTACATGGCAGAAGGGGATGATAGTATCCGGATAATCCCGATGCGCCTTTACTATGTCTTCGGTCATCCAG
>JAAXHV010000104.1 GCA_012270695.1 Gammaproteobacteria bacterium
TTCAACAATGGCGATAAGCTGCGTTTAAAAAATCATGTCGGGGAGGTCGTTGTTACCTGTGTTTCAAAAAAAGCCACCCACCTGCCCCAAGGCATGATCTTCATTGCTTACGGACCCACGTCCAGCCGCCTGATGGAAAGCGACACCGCCGGCAGTGGCATGCCCCTGTCAAAACATATTTCTGTCCAGGTGGAAAAAATCAGTTAAAATCGCATCCACTAATGTAATATCTAGGCTAGCCCGTTATCGTGGGGAGAAATGATGAGTGAAAACGTGAAAGTTGTAGAAAATGCCACCTGTACTTTCTGCGGTTGCGTCTGCGACGACATGATGCTGACGGTGGACCTGGACGAGAAGCGGATTACCAAGGCGAAGAACGCCTGTATCCTCGGCAAAGCCTGGTTTGCGGAACACTACATCGAAGAAGACGCGCCGGTCGCCATGATTGATAATCAACCCGTCTCCATGGAAGAGGCCGTGGAAGAAGCCGCCAGAACCCTGGTCAATGCCAGGTTCCCCATTACTTATGGCCTCAGCGATACTACTTGTGAGGCGCAGCGACAAGCCGTCGCCATTACCGATACCATCAAAGGCAACATTGATACTACAACTTCAGTCTGCCACGGGCCTTCCGGCATTGCCCTGCAAGGGGTCGGTGAAAGCACCATGACCCTGGGTGAAGTAAAAAATCGCGCCGACCTGGTTATTTACTGGGGTGGCAATCCGGCCGAATCTCACCCGCGCCACTTTGGCCGTTATGCGGTAACCGCCAAAGGGATGTTTACGCCACGCGGTAAAAAAGATCGGCACGTGGTCATGGTCGACGTACGCAGGACACCCAGCGCGCCGGCGGCCAATCAGTTTATCCAGGTAAAACCGGGAAAGGACTTTGAATTATTATGGGCCTTACGCGCGCTGGTCAAAAACCGCAAGATAGACCCCGATATCGAGGAGATTACCGGTATCAGCCTGGAGACCCTTGAGGAACTGGTCGACAGGATGAAAAACTGCCGCTACGGCGTGTTATTTTTCGGCATGGGTCTGACCATGACCCGTGGCCGGCACTTTAATTCGGGCGCTCTGCTGGCCCTGGCGACGGACCTGAATGAATATACCCACTTCGTCGCCAAGCCGGTACGCGGCCACGGTAACGTAACCGGGGCCGATAATGTCATGTCCTGGCAAACCGGTTATCCTTTCGGCGTCAACTTCAGCCGGGGTTTTCCCCGTTTCAACCCCGGTGAGTACACTACCGTCGATTTGCTGTCCAAGCAGGATGTCGATGCCGCACTGATTATTGCCACTGACCCCGCATCCAATTTTCCCCAGGCGGCAATCGACCACCTGGCAAATATTCCGGTGATATGCCTGGATACCAAGGCAACGCTTACCAGCAAGCTGGCGCACGTTGCATTCCGCACCTCTACCTATGGGATCAACACCGCCGGCACCGTGTACCGGATGGACGACGTGCCTATCACTTTGCGCAAGGCCTTTGATTCGCCTTTCCCGACCGATGAGGAAATTCTAACGGCCATGAAAAAGCGCATACGCGAACTGGTGCTGGCAAGGGGCCAGGCCAGAGGAGCAATCGGCGCAGCCAGCATTTCTCACCAGGTGATGCAATGACAAACCGTCAGGAAAGACGATTTGCACGACCGCAGGCCGCCGTAAGGTTGTGCCAAGCGCTAGGGATGGGCCTAATGAGAAATGCAGGCTGACAAAGCTGCCGCGCCTACGCAGACAATATGACGGAGTGCATTCAACTTGCAGGAGGCAAAGTTCATGACCCGGCTAACGGCATAGACGGAGCAATAAAGGATCTCTACCTGGAGCAGGGACGCATAGTTGAAACGCCTTCCTCCAGACCCCACAGGATTGACGTCAGCGGCATGGTGGTGATGTCCGGCGGCGTGGATATCCACTGCCATATAGCCGGCCCCAAGGTAAACCTGGCCAGGAAACTTCAGCCTGAAGATCATCGGCGCGACCCTCACCCCGGCACGGAACAGACGCGATCGGGCGCCGGCGGCACCGTTCCTTCCACGTTTGCAACGGGATACCGTTATGCCACGCTGGGCTACACGACCGCCATGGAAGCGGCTGTAACCCCAATCGGCGCCCGGCATACCATAGAAGAATTTCACGATACGCCGGTTATCGATAAGGGTTTTTACGTGCTTCTGGGGAACAACATCTTTTTACAGCAGTTGATCAAGGCCGGACGCAAAGAGGAGTTTCGCCACGCAGTAGCCTGGTGGATCAACGCGACCAAAGCCTACACAACAAAACTGGTTAACCCGGGCGGAGATGAACCCTGGAAAGGCAAAAAGAATTCCAATGTCTCCAATATCGATGAAAAAAGTGAAACCATAGAGGTTTCGCCCCGGCAGGTTATCGATGCCTTTATAGAAACGGTTAATGAATTGGGCTTGCCGCATCCACCCCATATTCACTGCAACAACCTGGGCCATAGCGGCAACTTCACTACGACCCTGGAGACCATGAAAACGGCCGGCGACCGACGGGCACACATCGCCCACATCCAGTTCCACAGCTACGCGGGAGAACTCGGCAAGAATCCCAAATCCGCGTCCCGGCAGATTGCGGAGTACATCAACGCCCACCCAAACATAACCTGTGACGTCGGCCAGGTGATGTTCGGCAAATCCACGATCATGACCGCGGACGCACCGCTTGCCTATATGCTCAGGGGCTTCAAAAAAGCAAAATGGGTGAATGCCGATACCGAATGTGAAAGCGGCTGCGGTATCGTGCCGTTCAGCTATCAGGAACACGTTTATGTTCATGCCTTGCAATGGGCTATCGGCCTGGAGCTGTTCCTGCTGTCAACAGATCCCTGGCGCATCGTCCTGTCCACGGATCATCCCAACGGCGGTTCGTTTTTGAGCTACCCAAAGCTGATCCGCCTGCTGATGGACAAGGAATTCCGCAAGGAAGAAATCAAGCGGGTCAACCAGAAAGCCATTAACAGCACGATATTAAATGAACTGGACCGCGAATATACGCTCAACGAGATTGCAATCATCACCCGTGCTGGTCCGGCCCGGGCATTGAACCTGAAGAACAAGGGCCACCTGGGACCCGGCGCCGATGCGGACATCACCATCTACGATGAGATGGAGGATAAAGAGGCCATGTTCAACGCCCCCCGCTACGTGATCAAATCAGGTGAGGTCATTATCGAAAACCACGAGTTCCGCCGGGATTACTACGGGAAATTCCTGCACACGGAACCCGGGTACGATGAGTCCATAGTCGCCGAGGTGAGGCCTTTTTTTGAGAACTATTATTCCATCGAGTTTGCCAATTATGCAGTCGACGACAGCTACCTGCATGACCATGAAGTGATCGCGACGGTGTGAGGATGAAAATCAGGTCAACGGAAATTGTCGGGACTTTTGCCGAGGCGTTCAAAATGTGGGGCGCGCGGGTGATTGTCACCGCGGCAACCAAACAGTGGAGCCGGGCAGCGGCGCAATCCATGACGGGGTTTGCCACCTCGGTGATCGGCTGTAAATGTGAGGCCGGCATTGAAGGCATCCTCTCGCCCGACCAGACCCCGGACCGCCGCCCTGGCGTCAGCATCCTGTTATTTGCCATGGACAAGGCGTCGGTGGGGAAACGCCTGCTGGAACGCATCGGCCAATGCATCATGACCTGCCCCACTACGGCCTGTTTCAACGGCCTGGATGGCGACGAGACCGTTCAGGTCGGTTCGCAACTGCGTTATTTCGGTGACGGTTTCCAGGGCAGCAAGAAGCTCGCGCAGCGGCGCTTCTGGCGTATTCCGGTCATGGATGGTGAATTTACCGTGGAAGAATCGTTTGCCGTACAGAAGGCGGTAGGTGGCGGCAATATCATCATACTGGGCACGGATGAGAAAAAAACCCTGGCTGCGGCAGGCGCGGCGACCCGCGCCATGGGCACGATAAAAGATATTATCCTGCCTTTTCCGAACGGTGTGGTGCGCAGCGGCAGCAAAGTGGGTTCACGTTACAAGACCCTGCCCGCGTCCACCAACGACGCCTACTGTCCCACGCTTAAAGCGGTGACTGAAAGCAGCCTCCCGGCAGACGTCAACTGCGCCCTGGAAATCGTGATTGACGGCCTGACAGAAAGCTCGGTCAGGCAAGCCATGGCCGCCGGCATTCAGGCTGCGGCAAAACCGGGGATCAGGCAGATTACCGCCGGAAACTACGGTGGCAACCTCGGACAATACAAGATCAACCTGCACGATCTGAAGCTGAATTGACACTCTGCGTTGAAATGCCTTTGTCACTGAAACAGATCGCGGCTCCGGATGTGCCGTTGGAAGCGGACAACATCACCCCTGCCCGGTTCACCGGTCAGACCCCGACAGGCGTGGAAAAAATGACGATCATGCACGGCAGTGAACCCCGTCATATCGGCGATTTCTTCAGCGTGACAGGCCAATCCGACGGAACCATCAACCTGCAAGGAGAGCACATGGGCCGGGTAAAATTTATCGGCGCGGGAATGTCACGGGGGACTATACAGGTGGAGGGGGACGTCGGTGAACATCTCGGAGCTGGCATGAGCGGCGGCGAAATACGGGTTCACGGCAATGCCGCGGACTGGGTCGGACCTGAGATATCCGGAGGAAGGATTGAAATTTTCGGCAATGCCGGCCACCTGGTAGGCAGCGCCCATCGGGGCGCAACCATGGGCATGACGGGTGGAGAGATCATCATTCACGGCAACGTGCGTAACGAAACCGGCAACGCGATGCGCAACGGCCTGATCGCCGTTGCCGGCAACGGCGGCGACTTCACCGGGGTCAATATGCTGTCCGGCAGTATTTTTATACTTGGAGAACTGGGTATTCGTACCGGGGCGGGTATGAAACGGGGCTCCATCGTCAGCCTGAAAGATGCACAGTTATTGCCCACCTTCAGCTATTCCTGTACATACCGGCCCGGCTACATGGTACTGTATCTGCTCCACCTCAGGCATGTATTCTCCATCGGTGAAGAACACCTGCAGGGTTTGTACAAACGCTACTGCGGCGATAGTGTTGAGTTGAACCGGGGGGAAATATTATTATATGCGGGATAGAAC
>JAAXHV010000105.1 GCA_012270695.1 Gammaproteobacteria bacterium
CCGGGGTCAGGTTGATTGACAGCAGCGCTTCCACGCCGGCGACCGTCGCCGCATCGCCGTTGAACGCATCGCCGACCGTGCAGTCTGTTCCTGATGACGAGGTGCATTCGCCGAGGATGTTATCGTAATCACTGAGGAACCCGATCACCTCCCCGCGCAGGCCGTTGCGCGCGTAACGCAGCCCCAGTTCATAGTTGATCGCCTCTTCCTCTTTGACGTCCGGGGCGTTGCTGGGCGCGGTAAACCCTTTATGCGCGCCTGCCAGCAGCGTCAGGTTGTCGTTGATACGATAGAGAACGCCCAGGCCGGGGAGCCACACCTTGGTGCTGTTTTCCCGGCTGTCCCGGAAGATATTACGCGCGCCAGCCTGCTCGCCCCGATCGCGCCAGCGGGTGCGTTTCTGGTTGATGTCTTCATAGCGTATCCCCGGACTGAACATCCAGTTGCCCCATTCGATTTGATCATAGACGTGAACGGCGACCGCTTCGGCTTCCTGCACGCGGTTGCCGGCATTGCCAAGCAACCCCGGATCGTCCAACACCAGTCTGCCGTTTTCCTGGTGGTAGCTACTGTTGCGCTGCAGCCGGTCTTCTTCATCTTCGTGGTAGCGGACGCCGATTTCCAGGTTATGGCTGGTCGCGCCGATATCGCCACTCCAGTTGAGATTGAACTGCACGCCGCGGGAGTAGTATTCCCGGGCGTTGGAGCGGACCTGAATGCTGCCGGGCGCGGTATCGAGCGTTCCGTCCAGGATGCCCTGGAGTTCCACCGGGCTCAACGCGCCCAGTGAACTGCCCTGGTTTACCGCGCGGATGACGTTGAACCAACTGGTGCGGCTTAATTCCTCGGCATTCGCGCTGCCGTCCGCGTCCAGACCCTCGGTTTTGAACCAGTTACGTTCGTGTTCGTTGTTGTAGCCGGTAACCGCGATGTTCAGGTTGTCCGTGATTTCAAGCTTGTAGCGCAGGATATACTGGAAGTGCTCCGTGGCGATGTTGTCCAGTTCCGACACCGCGTAGCGGCGGTAGGCGTCTTTCTCAAAATCCGCATCGGTCAGCCCGAGGTAGCTCTGTTCCGAATCCTGGTCTGCGTATTGAAACTTGAAGTCCAGTTGGTGACGGGAATCGGGTGAAGCAAAACGCAGCTTGAGTGTATAGTCCTCCAGCCTGAGCCCGGTATCGCCGCCAGAGTTATCGAGGTCCTGAAAGCCGTCCGAACCCCATTGGTGAGTTTCGACCAGGAATCCAAGACCGTTCCCAACCTCGCCTCCGTAATGGGCATGGACCCGGTAAGTCGCGTCCTCACCGCCCTCTGCCATGACCATACCCTGCAGTTCATCAGGTATGGGTGTCGAGATCATGTTCAACGCGCCACCGATAGTGTAGGGCCCCTGAGTGATCGCGGCGGGACCTTTCAATACCTCGAATGCATACATGCGGCCCGCGGTGGGGAAGTAGTAGGCCGACGGCGCCGAATAGGGCGCTGGGGCAATCAGCACGTTGTCCTCCAAGAGAGTGATACGGCCGCTACGCTCCGTGGCGACACCGCGAATACTGATGTTGGGGCGCAAACCGTAACCGTCTTCCAGCTGTATCGAGACACCCGGCACCTCGCGCCCGATACGCTGGATATCGGGATAAGAAAATTTCTCCAGCTCCTCCTGGCCGATGAAGTGAGCCGAACCGGCAACCCCTCGGGCCTCGGCCTGACTGCCGACAACGGTGATTTCCTCATCGATATCCTGGTCGGCGGCAAATGTCGGTAAGTGCAAAGCTGCCACGGCCAGACCCGAGTATATTGCCGTCATGGTGCGAAGCAGCCACCCGTTATGAGAACTTCGGCTGTGACGTCGCTTCGGCCAACGGGAAATAATCGGCATGAGTTTTCTCCTTATATCATTCGTATTGGTGTTATAACTGATGCCAATGGTTAGGCGTGACACAAATGATAATTATTCTTATTTGCATTTGCAAGGGTTTTTTCTGTTTCCCATGCCTGGCGAGGGCTTATCGCTGAACGCGATGCAGATACTATTGGACCCTGATGAAGACGCGACCCGGCTCTGCTTACGACATGCAGGGACAAATTCAAGCAGGAAACGAGGCAGGGATTGGATGTGGGGAGATATTTACTCGGCGGCTACGGCTCCCAGGCCGGGGGTAGCGAACATGAATGCTTCGGCAAGATAGTCTTCCAGGCAGTCGTCGCAGGAACCACATACGCGCACGGCGTCCAGTTTTTGCCTGAGTTGGCCGGTCGTCAGCGCGCCTTCGCCTATAGCTTGCCTGATTTGGTTTTCCGTTACCGCGTTACATACACATACGTACATCGGATAGTGCTCTCTGCGTGTAGGTTGGATAATAACACGAATGGTAGAACAAATGAGAATCATTTGCAAGAAATATTTTTATCCTCTGCCCCGGATGCAGGGCAACCGTATATTTTCTGTCAGAGAGAACAACGGGGCAGGTTTCAAATCTGTCCCCGGCGGCCTCTGAACCCTGATTTCAGAGAACAGTCGTGGAAACTTCGCAAACAGGATTCCGGTACGCGGGTTACATCTTGGATTGCTGGTAATTCTCAATGCCGACTTTTTCTATCAGCCCGAGCTGGGTTTCCAGCCAGTCCACGTGTTCCTCCTCGTCTTCGAGGATATCTTGCAGGAGCTCACGGCTGATATAATCCCCCTCGGACTCGCAGTGGGCTATGGCCTCCCGCAGCAAGGGTATGGCGAGATGTTCCTGTTTCAGATCGCATTCCAGCATCTCTATGGTATTTTCACCGATAAACAACCTGCCCAGGTCCTGCAGGTTAGGCAGGCCATCCAGGAAAAGAATACGTTCTATCAGCTCGTCGGCATGTTTCATCTCTTCGACAGATTCACGGTACTCATGCTCGTTCAATTCCTTCAGGCCCCAGTCCTTCCACATACGGGCATGCAGGAAATACTGGTTAATCGCTGTCAATTCGTTCTTGAGTACTTTGTTGAGGTACTCGATAATTTTCTTGTCGCCTTGCATAATAGACCTCTAAAATAAAACGAAATAATCAATACCGGTTCCAGCTGACAAAGAGTCTGGTTCTGCTCTCCGTCAGAACAGCGGGAACACAGGTTCAATAATAACGCGTCAATTCCTGTATGTCAAATATAAGTTATTGATATTAAATGAAAATTGTTATCATTTATACTAGCATGACCAGCTGATTCCCGGGCAATTCCATTCTCCGGTCCGCAACCGAATAAACCCTGGCATCCAGATTTGGTCATTCCACCCGCAACCGTTTTCATCAGGCAAGTTCCGACTTGCCATACTCCACAACACGGTGGGATATATTGAAAGCCAAACAGTTACCAGCGGAGACGACCTGGTTTTGCGTTCGGAGGGACGCGGCAGCAAAGCATTACGGCTGGATAGACAACGCTTCCCTCGTTGACCTGCCCACTCATGTCGATGCACAGCGGGGAGATGTGCTGGAGGTCTGCATCTGTGATAATTTTCGCCCGGTTTCACCGGATCGGTTTCCCCAGGTTTTTTACGAACGCGCCCGCGGTCTTGTGGGTATGGAGATCAGCTTTCGCGGTGAGACTGCCCGATTTTCTCCGACTCGGATGCTCTCAGCCAACCTCCGGTTCAAACGGGCACGGGACAAGTTTCTCGGTAAATCGGAACCCAAAGCTGACGATTTTGCCTCTGAAGGAAGCCTACGCGCTTTTTCAGCCCGGCAGTTCTTGTTACCGGTCAATGATAAGACTGAAAAAGTAGAATTGTATCGCGGAGCGACCCTGATAGCTGCAACTCCCGCGCCCGGTGAGAACCGTGCAGCCGACCTGGCTGATGGAATTGGCCAATGGATGATTTGTAACCTGTCCCGCGAAGGCGCGCTACCTTACAAGTATTGGCCGAGCCGCGGCGAGGAGTCGCCGGCCGATAACGCCATACGCCGTTTTCTGGCAACGCTCTCTCTTACCCGCTTGGCAAAGTTGCGCCGGAGCAATGAGTTGCGCGATGCAGCCCGCCTTAACCTCCGTTTTAACCTGAAGCGTTATTTTCAGGATATCGGTGGCGGGCGGGGCGCCATAGTAGAAAGTACAGGCGCCAAACTCGGCGCCGCCGCTGTCGCTGCGCTGGCGATCCTGGAAACCCCCGCGAGCGCGGAATTTCAGACTGAGTTGGCCATGCTCGCGGCGGGCGTGAATTCGCTCTGGGACAAGGAACTGGGGTTTCGCACATTCTTTTTTCCGCCGGAGAGAGACGGTGATAACTGGAACTTCTATTCGGGTGAAGCCCTGTTGTTCTGGGCGGAAGCGAAGCGCCGAAAAACCAATCTCGCACCGTCACTTGAGCGTTGTGCGGAAGTCTTCTCTCGTTGTCGCGAGCGCCATTACCAGGCGCGTAACCCGGCCTTTGTGCCCTGGCATACCCAAGCCTGCGTATCGCTTTTCAAACAAACGGGGCGGCGCGAATTCGCTGATTTCGTGTTTGAAATCAACGACTGGCTATTACCGATGCAACAATGGGATGGACTGGAACCGGACCTGCGTGGGCGATTCTATAACCCGCAACGACCGGAGTATGGCCCGCCGCATGCGGCCTCGACGGGGGCATATCTGGAGGGGCTGGCCGATGCCCTGGCCCTGGCTCGCACGCTCAGGAGCTCGGCGCGCATCACTACTTATGAACGCGCTGTTGAGCGCGGGTTGCGGTCCTTGCGACAACTGCAATTTCGCGACCTTAACGACATGTTTTATATTTCAAAAAAACAACGCGTGATGGGCGCGCTGCGCACGGAGGCTTATAACAATGCCATACGCATAGACTCGGCCGCCCATGCCCTGGCCGCCGCCATCAAACTATTACGTCCGGAAAATTTTTAGCCCGGATTTAACCTCGGGCTAAACGTAATACCCATGTCCAGGCGCGGGTAATATGTCAAAGATCAAATGTACTCGCGGCTCATCGGACAGGTTCCTGGCTTGGTGCTCGGACTTGTTGTCGAAGCTCCACAATTCCCCTTCGCGCATCACAACTGTTTCACTTCCCGAAGTCATCAGGCTGCCTGTCGGGCTATAAAGCACCAGGTGGTAGCGATCTCGCACTCGGTAATAGTCCCCCATATCCACATGCGGACGGACCCATCCGCCCGGTTGCAGCGCAACCAGGGTAGCACGTCCGAGCTCACCTTCCTCAAGGTCGGCAATACGCTGGCAGAATGCCAAGGCAGACGGAAAGCGTCCAGCGGTTTTAGTGACGCGGCTTTCATGGACGTCGTTGGCATTTTTTGCGCCTGGCGGCAGAGGTTTTTTCGCGACGCGCAAAAATATGTTCTGCGTGTCTCGCTGACAACGAATCTTCCGCTGGCGGCTGGTATCGGCCAGCCACATCTCCGGCGCCGCGGCTAACTCTGACACAAGCGGGGTTATGTCGATACCTCTGGCGACTCTGGTAAAGTGTGATAATGCTGCTGCAGACACGTCCTGAGTTTCTCTTGGCACAGTTGGTCTATGCAAATCAGAACAGGAAGTCTGCTGCATCCAGGTTCGCAATCTCAAAGTCTTCAAGCAGAATTGTCCCCCCGCTTGTTGCCGGCAAATGTATCTTTACACCGTTCGAGGCAGCTTCCAAAGTGAGTTCACTGAAACCGGACAGCGCCAAGGAGGCAAGGTCGATCCGATCCTGATCATCGGTAAAATCAGCAACCACATCCTCTCCATCTCCAGCATGAAACAAAAATACATCATTGCCCCGGCCTCCAATCAGCCGATCATTATCTTCGCCACCATCCAGTACATCATCTCCTGAACCGCCATACAGCGTATCATTGCCCGCCCCGCCTTCGAGCACGTCATCACCACCACCCGGGCCACCGTACAAAACATCGTCGCCGGCGCCGCCCCTGAGCCTGTTTTCCCTCACGTCGCCGGCCAGCACGTCAGCCTGGGCAGAACCGGTGAGGTGCATGATATCGGGGAGTTCCACCTCCTGCCTTATCCCTGATTCATCGGTATACTCGACTGTCACCGTCCCGCCAAAGGTATCGCCTTCAGCATCGCCTCCCCGTGCGACGGAAGCATGAAGGCGCACGGTCACCCCCTCTGACGAATCTGCATAGGACGCGGTGTTTTCCCCCGCTCCGCCCGATAGCTGATCGGCGCCTGCTCTGCCTGTTAGTACGTCGTTACCGGCTCCGCCATCCAATATGTCATTGCCTCGGCCGCCTTGCAATCTGTCATTCCCCGGACCGCCTTTCAGCACATCACTACCTGACCCGCCATACAGTGTGTCATTTCCCAACTCGCCTTCGAGTAAGTCATCGCCGCCTCCCGGACCACCGTACAACACATCGTTGCCGGCTCCGCCTTTGATTATGTTATCCCGGCGATCGCCGGCCAACACGTCAGCTTGGGAAGAACCAGTGAGGTGCTTGATATAAGGGAGTTCCTCCTGCTGCATCTCACCGGCTTCATCGCTATACGTAACAACCACAGTCCGACTAAACGTGTCGTCTTCAGCATCATCTTTCCTGACAGGAGAAGAATGGAGCCGCACCGTGACACCTTTTGCCGAATTCTCATAAGAGGCAACGTCATCGCCGTCACCGTCGCCATCACCATGGCCGTCGCCATCGCCGTCACCATCGCCGTCACCATCGCCATCGCC
>JAAXHV010000106.1 GCA_012270695.1 Gammaproteobacteria bacterium
CTGATCACCGGCAGCAGTCCGGGCAGCGTGACGTACAGGATACGCTGCCAGCGCGACGCGCCGTCCACGATCGCGGCTTCATACAGTTCCGGTGGAATGCCTGTCAGTGCTGCCAGGTAGATGATGGAACCCCAGCCAACGCCCTGCCACACGACAGAACCGACGTACAGGGGCCGAAACCACGCCGACGAGCCGAGGATGCGCCACTTATCGCCGGTCAAGGCAACCGCCATCTGGTTGACGATGCCGTCGGAGCTGAAAAAGTCATACATCAGACCGACGATCACCACCACAGCGACGAAATGCGGCAGGTAGCTGATCGACTGGGTCACGCGCTTAAAGAGGCCGTGCTGCTGTTTGACCTCGTTGAGCAGCACCGCGAAAACGATCGGCAGCGGATAGGAGATCACCAGCGTCCAGAAGCCGAGCACGACCGTGTTTTTTACCACGCGGAAAAAGAAGGGGTCCTCGAAGAACTTGAGGAAATTCTCCAGCCCCACCCATTCGCTGCCCCTGACCCCGGCTACGATGTTGTAGTCTTTGAAGGCGATCTGCAGGCCATACAGGGGATAGAAGCGAAAGAGGAAAAAACCGACCAGCACAGGCAGGATCATCACATAGAGCTGCCAGTTATTGCGGATATCCCTTTCCAGCCGCCCGCGCCAGTCGTGCAGGCGTGAGCGGGGATCGGGCATCTCCGGAACCAGCGCAGCGCCTGTTGTCACATCTTCTCCCATGGTTACACCTTGAAACTGCTAGTGAGAATATGACTCTTGATATGCGCCTGCAGAGCTGTTGAGGGGTTGGCCTCAGGCAGGGCTTGATAACTGACTGGTTGCCGCGCTTACGGTCTCTTAGGTATGAACTGTGAGGAAAAAATGATGCTGCGGATTCGAATACAAGATGTCAGACATCGCATACCCGTGCGCAGTCTACTGGATCACCGATTCACTGTCAAGCAAATAAAATTTCCGGGTTGAATCCCCAGGTGGGGCACGCTTCTGACCACCTCTGGAAGTTACACCGGGTCCCGCGGCCGCCTGCGAAAAGCCGAAGACAAGCTGAGTTTCCGTCAGGCAACCGGATTCAATTTCCCTTCATAGAGAAGAGCGTCTCGTTTTGTCGCCCGGAACCTGGGCGTTTCGCCGTTCAATACGGCGATGGCATCCTTGCAGGCATCGGTGAGACAGCGGCGATGGCAGAACTCTGTGCCGCCGGCGATATGGGGTGTCGCCAGCACGTTCGGATGGCGCCGAAACCAGGCATTCTCGGGCGGGGGTTCAGGGGCAAACACGTCGACGGCGGCCGCTATCTCGCCGGCCTCGATCCCTTCCCACAATGCCTGCTGTTCGACCACCGCCATGCGCGTCACCAGGACAAACAGGGCTCCCTTGGGCAGGGCATAGATCACATCGCGGTTGATGACTTCCAGCGTTGTCGGTATCGGCGGCAGACCGACGACGAAGATTTCGGATTGCTGCGCCAGTTCAACGAGAGAATTGGCCCGCTTGACGCCGTACTGGGCAAACACGTCGTCAGAGACAAAGGGGTCATAGACCCGAACGTCGCATCTGAAGGGCGCAATCAGTTCGGCGTAACGGCGATTGATACTGCCCAGCCCCGCCAGACCCACCCGCCGGCCGGTCAGATCACCGTAGACAAAGCCCGGTCTTACCCATGAGTCGAAGGGGTGTGTCTGCCAGCCCCCTTCCCGCACCAGATACATCGATGCCGGGATATCGCGGACCAGATTCAGCGTCATCGCCAGCGCAAACTCTGCGACCGACGGCGTCATGCTGCGTGATGTATCGATAAGCGTGATGCCGCACGAATCCAAGAGGTCGAAATCGACCCAGCCGGCGAAGCGGTTGTCGAAGGTACCGGCGAATACCTTGAGATTTTGCGCCTGACGCCAGTGCTCGGGTTGCATCGCCGGTCGATGCCAGCAACCAATCACCGCGGCATCCACCTCCTTCAGAAGCGCAAGAAACTGCTCAAAAGCGGCCTGCTCCTGCCCTCTTCGTATCGCAACGATTTCTACTTGACCGTGTTCACGAAGCAGGGCACATCCCTCACTGTGAAAATTACTTTCAATGTGGAGATTTTCATGAAGTAACACAGCATAACGCATCGGACATGTCCTCCTGACAACAATGCGATGGCTTGCAGGCAAAAGCGAGTCCCGGCAGTGCGAAAGAGTCGAGGCCGCCATGTGAAGTGTGAAGTGGATACACAGCGGGCGCATTGTACAGGTGCGCGTTGCCCGTGTCAATCAGATCCGGACAGTTCGTTGGTTCTGCCCCATGGCGCGACGGCCCCAATCGGTCAAGCCGGGTCCATTTATCCCGTTTGACAGCCCCTAGTGGCAGGGCTAAACTGTCGCGCGACGCGGTCATTCTTCTGTGTGCGTTTTCAGCCCTCTTACATTCGTGGCGACTAGAAGGCTGATACCATGCCTCCATCCGGCAAGTAGTCCCCCTACATGTAAAACCGTTTTCCGCCCATATTTCACATTCTGTATCGTCGTAGGAAGTCACGAATCTCGCTACAAGTGTCTGCGGCAAGACCCTGACTTCTGATCGATCGTCCTCACTGCTCTATGTCATCCCGCTGTTCATTATGTGGCGCAATCTGGGGCTGCTGGACACGCGCGCAGGTCTGATCATCATGTACATTGCTTTCAATTCGCCGTTCGCCATCTTCCTGCTGCGCTCCTTCCTCATGAGCCTGTCGCGGGATTTTGAGGACGCGGCCCGCGTGGACGGCGCGAATGAATGGCAGGTGATGACGCGGGTGGTGATCCCGATCATGTGGCCGGCTTTTCTGACCGTGGGTCTGGTGGTTGGGTTGGGCGTGTGGAGTGAGTTCCAGGCTGCGCTCATCTTTCTGCAGCGGGATGAGCTCATACCGGTGACGACAAGCTACTACAACTTCACACAGCGTTTCGGCCGCGACTGGTCGCTCACCAGCGCCGGCGCCGTGATGATGATCGCGCCGGTGCTTGTGCTGTTCCTGGCTTTGCAGCGTCAGTTCGTGACGGGCTTGACCCAGGGCGGCATCAAGCTGTAGCCGTAACCCGGTTACCGAGCGAGTAGAATTTACCGATGGTCATATCTCGGATTTACGCGATCCGCCGGCTTAGGCACGCTCTAATTGGGAAGAAAATTCAAAATGAAAAATTCAGATTGTGTTTACGGCATTTCCACGTCCAATGCAGCCATAGACTGGCCTACTGAAGATTGGCAGACCTCAACTCCAGAAAATCTAGGAATGGATTCCGAAAGCCTGGTGGAATTACTAAGTTTTTACCGGGAATACAGAATCAACATTCATAGCATGTTGATCATTCGAAACGGCCATTTCGCACTAGATGCTTACTTTTATCCAGTCACCCCGGGTGGGACTGTACATGATGTGGCTTCTGTTACTAAGAGTATTACATCGGTTCTAATCGGTATCGCTATTGATCAGGGTTTTATTGAAAGTGTCGAACAGCCCCTGTTATCTTATTTCCCAGAACATACCATTGCCAATCTTGATGCGAGTAAAGAAAAGATAACCATAGAAAACCTGCTCACCATGACTTCCGGTTTTAGTTGTGGATATCAGCCAGGAGAAAAAGAACATAATGAGATGTTCACAAGTGAAGATTGGGTGCAGTTTGTGTTAGATCTGCCCATGGCCAGGGGACCGGGCCAAGAGTATGCCTATTGCAGTGGAAATTCACATTTGCTTTCGGCGATCCTGACAGAGGCAACAGGAATGAGCATGCTCGATTTTGCGCAGAAACACCTTTTTACTCCGCTTGGCATCAATGAGGTGATCTGGCCTGCAGACCCCCAGGGAATAACCAGAGGTTGGGGGGATCTTCATCTGCATCCTCGTGATCTGGCTAAGATAGGGTTCCTTTACCTGAACAATGGACTCTGGGAGGGGAAACAGTTAGTGAATGCAGCATGGGTAGAAAAATCAACACAAACCCAAGTTGATCGTGCGAAAAAGACGAATACCTTCATCCGTCCAGGTCGCGATTATGGATATGCCTGGCACCTCGTTTCAGAAGGGCCTTTTTCTGGAATGTACTATGCTGCCGGTCGTGGTGGGCAATCGCTTACTGTTTTACCAGACGCAAATATCGTAACGGTTATCACTGGCGGAGAGAATGTGTTGTTGGAATATGATGGAGCAAAAATTGGTGAATTTATATTGTCGATATCAGATCAGGCATTACCGAAAAATCCAGAAGGTAATGAGAATCTTCAGCAGAAGACAGAGGCGGTCACAGCCGCGCCGTCTCCCGAACAAATATATTTGCCAGAAATAGCGCAAATCATATCAGGGGAGATATTTATTCTTGAAGAAAATTTTCTTAACTTCAAGGCGATCTCTTTGCGTTTCAATGGTCAAGAAGAAGCAGAAGTCAGGTTTTCCATGATTGATCCCACATCCGGAAAATTCAACCAACTTGTGGCACCAATACTCACACAACTTGTGGTACCAATGAGGTTGGATGGTATCTACACCATCGTTCCTGGACGATTTGGGCTGTCTACGGGAATAAAAGGAAACTGGGATACAAATGGTGACTTACTTTTAACCATAGATGAGATGGCCGATATCAACGTATTCGAACTCAGAATGTCATTTGAAGCGGATAGAGTAACGATTGTGCTGAATGAGAAGACAGGACTCATCGTTAATGAGACATTTGAGGGCGTACGTCAGAATTAAACTGTGATTGCCCATATTGCAGGCTGTCTGAAAACGCGGTTTTTGGGCCGATTTCTTTCTGCGACGGTATATGAGGGATAGATTTATCGTGCTTGACTCCCTGTCTTTACTATGTTAAGGTATATGCTATATTAGAAATGGACCGTAAGGATGACTGGCCGAGACAGCGGCACCTGATCAGGAATCAGCCAGCAGTGGTGGCGCGAATGCTGGACGGCCAGATGACGATGATCATGAGTGCGATCCGGATGTTCATCGAGCGGTTTGGCTGTTTCTGCCCGCAGTGGGATTCCTCGCAGGGTTCAACGTAAGTGGGAGGCCGGCTCGGCCTTAAGGTTCCGCCCTTACGTTAATCATATCGTACCGCTTTCGGTCCTCATTGACCCTCTCACGTTCAGTTACTCCGAACAATCTCAAGACATTTGCCGAAAGGAAGGAGACGAGATGAACAACAAGCAGTGGCAACTCACGCTTATCGCCATGCTGGTGACGCTCGGCATGGTCATAACCGCCTGCGGCGCGCCGGCCGAGCCTGCTGCGGACACCACATCCGGAGAAGAGGCTGCGGGCACCACAATGGATGAGGATGCTGAACGCGTGATCCGCGTGGGCTTCCGTTCCAATTGGGCCCAAGGGTTCAACATTTTCCCCTATCCTACCTATAAGGCCCAGGGCGACATCGAGCCCTACTTCTATATGCCGTTGCTCCTCCACAACAGAGATTTCGAGGCGGTGCCGTGGCT
>JAAXHV010000107.1:0-726 GCA_012270695.1 Gammaproteobacteria bacterium
TTCGCTTCCCACAAGATGCTCGATGTCAACCAGCGAATCCCCCTCAGCATCTCCGAATTTAACCGCGTTAGCGTTATGCAGGCGCACCACAACAGCGACAGCGGAATTCTGGTAAGAAGCATAATCAGACCCCGGCCCACCGTCGAGCACGTCAGCGCCTGTGCCACCGTCGAGCGTGTCGTCGCCGTCACCGCCATTGAGTATGTCATTGCCCTCACCGCCACTGAGCGTGTCGTCGCCATCGTTGCCGTTAACCGTGTCGTCACCCCCAAGAGCGTCGATAACATCGTCACTGGTGAGACCGTCTACGGTATCGTCGCCGGAGGTAACAGTGAATGTAGCGGTGCTCGGCAAGTCAAATGTTACCGACACTTCCTGATTGAGAACCTCAAGGGTGGCGCTGATGCGTGTGGCTGATTCATACTCAAGCTCAATCGTATACTCCTCGTCGTTATCCAGGATTAATTCGAGCGTCGCCGCATTCGGCCCCGTCTTCTCGTAAGTGTAGCTGCCGGATTGCGCATTTCCGTTTGCGTCAAACACTACACGATTGGCAGACGTAAACTCCAGGGAAATGTCCAAGCCCAGTACTGATAGCGAAATTATTTCCCCGGACAGCGACGAAAAGAACCCGTTTACGTCTTCCGGGGCAAACCCGTTATTGTGATCTGTCATACCTGCCTCTCCATATTCAATAGAGACTGAAGGAACCTCTGATTAAGTCAG
>JAAXHV010000107.1:737-3231 GCA_012270695.1 Gammaproteobacteria bacterium
CCTTTTCCAACAGTGCCTTTTCCAACACGGGACTGCCTTTTCCGGGACTTAATACCCGAAATAACTGATCCAGGGTTCCAGCGCCGGCAATACAGGCTTCATTTCGGCGTGATAGCGACGCCAACGGCCCTGAGTTTCGGTATACAACGGCCGGATCACCTGATTGTAGCTGGCGGTACCGATCAGGGGCCGTTCCCGGGCGGTGCGTTCGTGTTCCAGGATGCCGGGATGCCAGGGCATTTCCAGAAAATCCAGGATCCGCCGGCAGGTTGTTTCCGCATCTGCGACGAGGTCTTCGTATTTCACCTGGAGCACGTTCAGTTGCAGCAGTCGCGTGTACTGCCGCCACAGGCCGAAGACCCGGTCATACAGGCAGGCGCTGTCCTCCAGGGTGAAGAAACTGGCATTCGCCGGGGTTTCGTAGAAGGTCTGCATGAAACAGCTCAACACGCAGTCCGCCGGGTGGCGCAGCAGGAGTATGAACCTTGCCTCCGGAAAGATGCGGTGGATTTCACCGGCATACACGGTGTTGAGGGCAAACCGGTCGACCGGCAGGACGCCGTCGTCCGGTCGTACGTGGCGCGCCAGCGCGTCGGAATAGGTCTTCCTGATATCTTCTACATTCCGGTCGTGCAGGTGCGCCAGTGTTTCCAGGCGTTCGTCCGACTGTCCGGAGAGACGGTTGACCAGCGCGGGCACGGCGTCGGTTTCTTCCGCTACCCGGATGGCCGGATGTCCGCGTAGCAGGGTGTCGAGCAAAGTGGTGCCGGAGCGGGGGAAGCCGATGATGAATACGGGGCCCACCGGTGATTGGGGACGGACTTGAAGTCCGTCCCACGAGGTTAAATCCTGCCATTGGTTGATGTTCCCGGCAGTGAAATACTGTCGGCGCTTTTCCACGGTTTGCAGGAAGCGTGACTTGTCAATTCCTTTGCTGTCGCTTATTTCCCGTGACAGGTCGTTGGCTTTTTGTGCATATAGAAAGGCCTTGGTGGTATCATCCAACCTGTCACAGATCAGGGCGAGGCGCGCCAGGCGTGTCCTCTCTCCGTGTTTTGTCCATACGTTCGCCGCCGTGATGGAAAATGCTTCCAGCAATGACCTCGCCCGTTCATAATCGTCATCAATATCGGCCAGGATGCCCTCGTAGAGCCTGACCACATCATGTTCGCCCAGGACCCTGCGGGCGCGGGAAACCGCGTCCCTCAGCTTCTCATGCCTGTTACTCTGTTCCAGGAAGCGCAGCAGGCCCATGTGCGCGGGCAGGTAATTTTTTTCAATGGCTATGGCTTTTTCAAAGTATTCCTCCACCTGGTCGGGTATGCGCAATTCCCACAGCACCTTTGCCAGCGAACACAATGCCTGGTGATAAACCGGGTTGATAAGCGTCGCCTGCTTGTAGTAGCCCGCGGCTTCCGCCAACCGGTCCCGGTTTTCGTAAACGATGCCCAGGTTGAACCAGGCCTGCGCGAACTCTGAATCGTGTTTGACCGCATTGTGAAAACTGTTGGCGGCTTCCTCTACCTGTCCCGACCGCAGACAGGCTATGCCGAGGCTGTTATGCACCTTTGCCAGGTTCGGCCTGAGCGCCAGCGCCGTCCGGTAACTGCGGATGGCGGCGTCATAGTCCTGCAGTTCAAGGCAGGCTGAACCCGCCAGGCTGTGCAGCGCCGGTTCATCGGGCCAGGTCTCGAGCAGGGCCTGCGCCCGTTCCAGCAACGTCCGGTATTCGCCGGCCCGGTACAGGTCGAACAGGGATTTGATTGTTGCCGGGTCCGGTTTGTTCATTGTTCGAGCAGGTCCGGACCCAACGCCTCTTTCAGCGGGTCCAGCCAGGGTTCAAAGTTGCGCCACTGTTCCAGGCCGCTGCGGTAGATGGGTTGCCTGACCTGTTCGGAACTGGGAGTCCGGACGCTGCGTTCGGTTTCGTGGAAGTTGAGACAGGCCTCCTCGAAAGGCAGGTCGCAGAAGTCCAGGATGCGCCGCACCTGGGTTTCCAGGTCATCGACCACGTCCTCGTGCATCACCCGCAGGACGAAGCCGGGCAGCGCCCGGTCCCAGTGGTCCATGAGCCGCACGTAGGCGCGGTAATAGCGCCCCACTTCCTGCAGGCCGTATGTGAACTCCTGCCCCTCGCCGAACAACTGCTTGAAGCAACTGAAACAACAGGCCATGGGGTCGCGCCGGGCGTCGACCACCCTGGCATTGGGCAATATGAGGCGAATCAGGCCGATATGCAGGAAATTGTTCGGCATCTTGTCGATGAACAGGGGTGCTTCGCCCCGGTAGACCTTGGTGTCCTTGATGTATTGTTCCCCGAACCGCTGGAAATAGTCTTCCTCCAGTTCATGCAGGATGGCGGGATACCGGGACGTCTTTTCAGGTTCACGCCCGCGCAGTTTCTGCGCCAGGGCCAGTATGTTGTGCAGTTCCATGGTGCCGTCCACCATGCTGTGGGACGCCAGGATCTGTTCCAGCAGGGTGGAGCCGGAGC
>JAAXHV010000108.1:0-20523 GCA_012270695.1 Gammaproteobacteria bacterium
CGTTTTCCAATCCGGGAGTGCTGTACAATACCTTGCTGTCAGGGGTCTCTTCCTGACTAAGCCGCTGTGTGATTAAAAACTGAGTTTTACTCGGGCGTAGTAAAACCGGCCCAGGTAGTCATAGATTGACGAGGTGTTATTCGAAACGTCAGGCACATAAGGTGGAGCTTCGTTGCTAAGATTGTCAATCCCGAGTGTCACGTTAATGGTGTTGCCCTGATAGTTTCCAAACAGGTCGAAGTAGTTGACGGCGTCAACCGTCTTATGGATATTATCGAATTCAATCGCGTCAAAGACCTTCATGGCGTCAAGGTATCGCCAGGCGCCGCCGACGGTCCAGTCATTCCTGTTGAATGTCAATGACAGGTTCGAGCGCCATTCCGGGTATCCGGCCCAACCGGAGATATTACCCGCCACCAAATCGGTGCGGTCGCTTACGGCGCCGGTATCAGTTGTTTCTACGTACTCATTGAGCCAGTTGACGTTGCCGCTGAAACTGACGTCAACAAAGGGGGTCGACAGGGTATAGCCGGCGCTGAGCTCAATACCGGATGTATCCAGACGGGCCAGATTTTCCAAGAGCAAATCGAAGCGGATAATAGTACCCGATAGCCCGCGATCGATACGTGCACACTCGGAGGCTGCCAGGTTCGGCGTGGTATAACAAGTGAGGATCACCTCAACCGGGTCGGGCGTATTGATGGCTTTCTCCACTTGTACGTCGTAATAGTCGATGGCGAGTGAGAGGTTATCGATGTTATCCGGTGTCCAGGCTAAGCCCACGGAGAAACTTTCGGATGTTTCCGCCTCGAGTTCGGCGTTGCCGCCCGCTGAAATTTTCAGTTGTGAGGCATTTTGTACGAAGCTTGCGGGGACTCCCTGGCGAGCGCAGTTTGCCCGCACCGTGGCATTGTCCCGATATAAGTCTGCTGCCGAATTACAGGGGTCCGCCACTGTCAGGAAACTGTCCGCCTTGCCGCCGAAGGATTCCAGGATATTCGGCGCCCGAAAGCCGGTGGCAAAGACCCCCCGGAAGCTGAGGTCGTCCGTCGGGTCCCAGTGTAAAGCCAACTTGAAAGTAGCTTCGGCGCCGGCGGTGTTATAGTCGGAATAGCGCAGCGCGGCATCAAAGGCTAATTCCTTTGCGAAGGCATGGTCTGCGAGCAGGGGCGTGTGAAATTCCGCGAAGAACTCCCAAACCGAAAAATCACCCCTCGTCGGTTCGGCAAAATTTCCGCCGCTGTTACCTGCCCGGACGGTCTCTGATGGTTGCACGCTACCCGACTCGTGACGCCATTCCAGGCCGGTGGCTATGTCCACGGGGCCCGCGGGTAAACTCCATAACTCTCCTGCCAGGGTAGCGGCGAGGTGCCAGATTTCATACCTGGTTGCTTCTTCATCGGTGAACAGGATGTAATCGGTTTCCGCCTGGCTTTTGGCGCTCCGACCAAAAATATCCAGGGTTGGATTGCCCAAGGCGTC
The DNA here is from genome assembly GCA_012270695.1 of Gammaproteobacteria bacterium. Classification (GTDB taxonomy): domain Bacteria; phylum Pseudomonadota; class Gammaproteobacteria; order Eutrophobiales; family Eutrophobiaceae; genus JAAXHV01. The sequence goes on from JAAXHV010000108.1 coordinate 1,483, forward strand.
TTTAGGGCAGGCGGGGTCCCGGTTACAGGCAACCGGATCCAGGGCTGTCTGTAATTTTGCAACGTTAACCTGATTATGGGTGACATCATCGAGGCTTGAACGACCGTAGGTAAGCCAGGCATCAAATTCCCAGTCGTGATCGTAAAACGGCAGGGTTCCCTGCAAACCCACAGTGGTTTTCATAGTCTCGCTGTTGTAGTTGAACAGGCGTGCGCCCAGGTCGGCGGCGCGCCACCACATCTGAAATTGGGTCGCATCGTTCCCTACCGCTGCGCGAATGACCGGTATGGCGTCAGCCGGAATGTGGGGGTTGCCGAAGGGTACCTGAAGCAGGTTGGTAAACCGCCCTAAGGCATCTGCAATAGGCAGGGGCGTAAATCTCAGGGTGCCCTCGCGGCGGGTTCCCAACAGTTCGTAATACACAGCGGCATTATCCAGGTTCAACTCACCCATGATACTGCCGGTTACCACGCGGGAGCCATTCACCAGGGAAGGGCCGCCACCTTCAATATCGGAGTAGTTAAAGCGATGACCGGTATCGAGGATGGACTGTATACTCCCGTCTCCGGCAGAGCCGCTCAGGCCGCTGAAACCAAAGGTGTCATAGCGCTGAAAACTGGCGCCGGTTACCGGGTCAGGCTTAAAGATGATGCCGGCATCCGGCTGTCTGCCCTCCGGTGGTATGCCGCTGCCCATCAAGGTGAGGATGACGCCGTCGCCGCTGTCTGATTGTCCCAGAACAGGAATCTTTGACCAGTCGCGTTCCTGAAAATCCACGTTGCCGGTATCGACGATGGTGGCGGCCAGGGTCACGTGGCCGCGTTCCCCGGAATGGCCGGCGATGATGCCGGCATTATAAGCAGCGCCGCCCGCACCATCGGGCGCGCCGCCGCCGGCGTTGATCTCTATGCCTTCAAAACGCCTGGTTTTGACGTTGATGACGCCGGCCACTGCATCCGACCCATAAATGGCAGAAGCGCCGTCTGCCAGCACTTCAATGCCCTCAATCATGTTGATGGGGAAGGACTGCATATCGACTCCCAACCCGAGCGAGTCACGGATGGTATGCACCATGCGGCGACCGTTCAGCAGCACCAGCGTCCGTTCGGGGGTCAATTGATGAATGCCGGAAAAATGCGCGCCCCGTCCGCCGTTGGCATTATTTCTGGAAGTGCCCTGCAGGCCGATTGACGGCAGCTTCAGGAGCATATCCTGCACGCTGTAGTTGGGCGTACGCTCGATGTCCGCGCCGTCGATAACGGACATCGGTCCCACATAATGAGTGGGCTCACGGTTAATACGGGAGCCGGTAACGACAATTTCCTCTATTTCGCCAGTCTGTGCCTGGGCGGGGGATACATTGACCGATACCGCGCAGGTACACAACGATACAAACGCCAACAGGCAAAATTTCTCTAATCTGCAGCGATGGGCTAACATGAGGAAATTATATAGCAAGCCCGTATTGCCTGAAACGATGTCTGTGCAGTTCGACCTGTTTATACACAGCAGCGATGTGATCGCGGAGAATGATCTGCGTGAAGCTATTCGTCAGCGCGACGTGGATAAGGCAAAGCGCAAGCTCGAAGAGCTGGTTGAGCACAGCCCCGAACACAAGCTGTCAGAACCTGCTAAAGCCATGATTGAGGCATTAGGTGCGGTGCACCCCCGTGACCGAATCATGGCTCGAGCGCACTTGAATAAGCTGGAGCAGCAGTGGGTGCCGGCGGCTAAGGCAATTTTCAGTAGTGAGGCGAGGACGTTGCTTGCGTCGCTCTGGCGCGCCAGCGGGCAAGCATTGGAGGGTATGGTTTTCGAACCCGACGATCCTGGTTGTCATTCAAGCCGTGCTTATATGGAGTGTGATGACTGGAAGGCCGTTATACGCGTGGTACAGGCTGAGGCCGGGTTTAAAAGTCAACCCGTACTGCTTGAGCGACTGGCAGACGCGCTATGGAAAACCGATCAGGGTTTGCAAGCTGTCGAACACTGGTTCACGCTGTGTTGGCTGGTACCGGAGTATTTTGAGAAGTTGATAGATAATGGGCGTATTCCCGCTACTTTTCTGCTGGAACACTGGGATGAGGCTGGCGCTGTCGATGTGGAACCCCGGATTTCGGTAGAGTGGTATCCTGCCTGGGTTCTGCTTCAACAGCCGGGACTGGCGCGTTCTCTCGAAAACACTGGCGCTGAAACCGGCCCGCAGCGGGCCTTCGACCTGGTACGGGAATTGATGTCAGGGGGCGATGAGCAACTGGCACTACGCCGGGAGCTCAGGGATATTCATCCAGGACTGTTTCACTGTTTCCTGCAAAACCCGGTTCGATTTTCGCAGGTATAAATCAACAATTGTGTGGCACAGTCGCATCCCGTGGTTGTATACTCCGTGTTTATGAAGAATCTCGTGTTTTTTTTGTTGCTGTTTGCCTCTGCTGCGCCTGCTGAAACCGTTGGCGATTTCCGGCTTTCTGTGCTTACCGATGAGGTGCCGGGGGCAAGACAGATGGCGGAGACGGAATCCGGCCTGTTGCTGGTGGGTTCGCTGCGTCCCGGAAAACTGTATGCCGTGTTGCCCGGCGCGGAAGGCCAAGCCGAGGTTGTGACTTTTGCCGAGGGGCTTACCATGCCCAGCGGCCTGGCGCTGATCGGCGAGGATCTGTACGTGGGCGCGCTGGATAGGGTGTTGCGCTATCGCGCTATTGAAAAGACCTTTCGGGACAATCCGCAAGCGCAGATAGTGACCGACAAACTGCCGGATAAGCGCCATCACGGCTGGAAGTACCTGGCCGTCGGCCCGGACGGGTTTCTTTACGTCCCCGTGGGCGCGCCCTGCAACATCTGCGAATCCGAGGATCCGCGTTTTGCCAGCATCCTGCAAATGGACCCGGCGACCGGCGAGACGACCTTGTACGCGGCCGGTGTGAGGAATTCCGTTGGCATGGCCTGGCATCCGGACACTGGAGAGCTCTGGTTCTCCGACAACGGCCGTGACATGCTGGGGGATGATGTGCCCGCCGAGGAGATCAATCGGGTGGTCAAACCGGGCGCACACTACGGCTATCCATACATTCATGCCGGAGACATCCCGGATCCCCAGTTCGGTAAAGGACGCAATGCGGCAGACTACGTGCCGCCTGAAATCCGCATCCAGGCCCACTCCGCGGCCTTGGGACTGGCTTTTTACACCGGCGATCAGTTTCCTGCGTCCTACCGGAACGCGCTGTTCATTGCCGAGCATGGGTCCTGGAACCGTTCCTCCAAGGTGGGCTATCGGGTCAGCGTCGTGCGCTTCAGCGAAGCCGGGCCAGTGTATGAGCCGTTCCTGGACCTATGGCTGAAAGGAGAAAAGGTATCGGGACGCCCCAACGACGTATTGGTATCCGGAGATGGCAGTCTCCTGGTCTCGGATGATAAGGTCGGCGCGATCTATCGGGTGACTTACCACGGCAGATGACAGGATATCAGGGCTGCCGAGCAAGAAAATCTTCAATCGTTACGGCAACTGAGGGAAATGAGGCAAGTATTTTTTTGTCCTGGGTAATGAGCGGACAATGAAGGTATTCGGCGAGCGCGACAAACTCACAGTCATAAGATGAGCAAGTACTTTTCTCTACAAGAGTGAGTACTTGTGAAGAAGCAATATCAAATTCATTGTGAAGCATAAGAGCTTCGGCTGCCTCTTGCAGTTGTAATGCTTTTCCGAGAGTAATCAGTTTTTTTCGTATATAAAGCGTCAAAACATTACGAAACTCACTTTTCCAGAGAATGGGCGCCACCCAGTATGAATCAATCTGGTACAGCTTATCTGCCGAAGCTGAATGGGGAGTGGGTAGCAACAAATAGGAAATAATATTTGTATCCGCAATAATCATGGTCGTCCTTCATCAATGATACGCGCAATATCTTCCACTGTGATGACGTCGGGGGGAATTTGAGATCGAAGCGCTTGAATATTTTTGAGTCTGTCTTCCGGACTGATTTTTTTTGGAAGTAATACACGTTTAAGGCAAACGATCACTTCACTGTTAATGCTTCTTTGATGCTGCTGAGCAACAAGCTTAAGCTCTTTGTAGAGAGCATCGGGGATATTTTTTATAGTCAAGGCAGGCATAGGTATCTCCAAAAACACAATGGTTGCATTATAGTTGCAAAATGGAATACAAGCAAACACATTCGGGATAGTAACACTGCACAGCAATAAGTTGCTGTGCTACCTGCTCACCCTGCTATATTTTCTCAGCGTAGTGCTTAAGTTTCCGTCTCATCCCCCGCCGATGGCGGGGACGAAAAACACCTCGTTGTCTTGCTCCAGGGGTTGCAGGGGGCCCAGGTGGCTGACTTGCCCGTTGACGGCGACTGCAATCCCGGGCTTGAACCTATCACCGTCCATGAGCGCATCCTTTAATCCGGGGTAAGTCTCGTCCAGGGCGAGGATCAATCTCCTGACGGTTCGGCCCTCCATCTCGACGATTTCCATACCGCCCGTATACTCCTGCATGGCTTTTGGAATCCAGACGGTCGGCATATTATCTGTTACCTGCCTCCTGTTGCCCGTTCCCTGATAGCCGCACAGACCTTGTGAGGCGCCATCGGCATGGAATACAGCCGTATCCCGACCGCGTCATGGATGGCATTGCCTATGGCCGCAGGCGGCGGGGCAATGGAAATTTCGCCGCAGCCGCGCACGCCGAACGGATGCGCTGGATTGGGCGATTCCAGTACCACCGTTTCGAGCATCGGCACGTCCAGCGAGGTAGGCAGACGGTAGTCGAGCAGACTGGCATTCTTCAGGTGTCCTGCTTCATCGTAGAAATACTCTTCGTTCAGGGCCATCCCAATTCCCTGTACCGCGGCGCCCTGCATCTGGCCTTCCACGTAATCCGGGTGTACGGCCTTGCCCACGTCCTGGAAAATCGTGTAGCGCAGGATGTCCACCTTGCCGGTGTCCGGATCCACCTCGACGTCCACCAGGTGCGCGGCGACGCCCGGGATAAAACTCTGGGTGTTGCCGGTCTTGTGGTAGCTGATGGGCCCGCCGGTCTCGAACATTCTCGCCGCCAGCTCGTTAAACGTTATGCTCTGTCCGGGTTCTGCCTTGTTGCTGAAAACGCCGCGCTCGATGGTGACCTGGTCGGCATCCGTCTCCCACAGCAAAGCGGCCCGTTCACCCATCTGTTTCAGTATTTCCTGCGCTACCTCGCATACGATAGCGCCGGTGCTGTAGGTGGTTCGACTACCTACCGAAGGCACAGAAAATCCGATGGATTGGGTGTCGGAAACCGACGGGGATACCTGTTCAACGTCTATTCCCAACATCTCTGCGGCCTGCATGGCGAGCGAGATGCGCGTTCCACTCAGGTCGGGGCTGGCTGTGGCCAGGGTAACGGAACCGTCCGGGTTGACCTGCATACGCGCGCTGGAGAGCTCGCCGATGTTGAACCACATGCTGTAGGCGAGGCCCCGTCCCCGGTTTAGTCCCTCCAGGGGAGAGTGGTAATGGGGATGGGCTTTAACGGTTTCCATCAGGTTTTCCGTGTCTATGGGCGCCAGCGGGAAGCCCGGTACCAGGCGGTCTCCGGTTCTTGCAAGGTTTTGCATACGGAAATCAATGGGTTCCATTTCCAGCTCATGGGCTAACTCATCTATCATCTGTTCAACGGCAAACAGGGCCTGAGGCGCACCCGGGGCGCGATAGGGACGCATAGTGGGTTTGTTGACGATGACGTCGAAGCCGTCGATATGTATATTGGGTATGTTGTAGCGTGACGTGGCGGACAGTATGCCGAGAAACAGGGGGCCGCCGGCGTAGGCGCCGGCCTCGTAGGCCATGTGCAGGTCGGCTGCCGTGATGGCGCCGTCCTGTTTAACGCCGAACTTCAGTTTTATATAAGTGCCGGAACTGGGCCCGGTTGCGCGGAACACCTCATCCCGGCGCATGGCGATCTTGACCGGGCACTGGGACTTTTTCGAGAGCATGGCCGCGATCGGATCGATATAGATGCGCTCTTTCCCGCCAAAACCGCCGCCGATCTCCAGCGGCACGACGTTAATATTGCTCATCGGCACCTGTATGATATCGGCCAGGTGGTCGCGCAAACCGAACTGCCCCTGGGTTGCCGTCCACACGGTCACGTAATCGTTATTGTCCCAGTTTACCGTGGTGACATGACTCTCAATGTAACCCTGGTGGATGGTCTCAGCCGTGTATTCCCGTTCCAGGATAAGGTCGGCCTCTGCGAAACCCTGTTCAATATCACCGTTGCCCAGTTGCAGACGGCTGGCATTGGGCAGAAATTTCTCCGTGGGCGCAATAAAGCTCCCCGGGTGAAAATTCTCATGGATGACCGGGGCGTTCTCAGCCATGGCTGTGCGCACGTCCATCACTGGCGGCAACAGTTCATACTCCACGTTAATCAGAGCCACGGCCTGCTCTGCAACGTGCGGGTTGTCCGCGGCTACCGCGGCCAGGGCATGACCGTCATACAGGGCCTTATCTTTTGCCATGCAGTTTTCGGACATCTCGCGCGCATTGATGACACCAGCCGCGCCCGCGTTGACCAGTTCGTGTTTGACGGGCGGGAAGTCGGCGCCGGTGACGACGGCGCGCACGCCGGGCAGGGCCTCGGCTGCGCTGGTATCGATGGACTTTATACGCGCATGGGCATGGGGACTGCGGAGAATCTTGCCATGCAACATGTTCGGCAGGTGAAAATCATCGGCAAACCTCGCCCGTCCTGTGACCTTGTCCAGCCCGTCCGGTCGTATCGGCGAGGTGCCGACCACGTTAAAACCGTTATTCATCGTAGCGTTGCTCATTGTTATGCCTCCGCCATGGTATCAGCCGCTTTCAGCACGGAACGCACCAGCTTGTCGTAGCCGGTGCAACGGCACAGGTTCCCCGCCAGCCAATGGCGCACCAGTTGCTCATCCGGATTGGGATGCTTATCCAGTAATGCTTTTGCCGAGATCAGGAAACCCGGCGTGCAGATCCCGCATTGCAACCCGGTATCTTCAAGAAATACCTGTTGCAGGGGGTGCAGCTCAGCGCCTCTCGCCAATCCCTCGATGGTCTCAATGCGGCTGCCCTGCGCCTCGACGGCCAGCATACAGCAGGCATCCAGCAAAACGCCGTCAACGATAACGCTGCACGCGCCGCAATTACCGTCGTTGCAACCTTCTTTCGTGCCGGTCAGATACAGCACGTCGCGCAGTACTTCCAACAGACTCTGGCGCGGTTCGCACAGGAACTCCTTCTCCTCACCATTGATCATTGCTGTCACAAGTGATCTGTTACTCATCAGTTTTCTCTCTTCTGGCGCGGGCAATCGCACGGCGTAATGCCCTTGCAGTCAGGACTTCAGCCAGTTGTTTTCTATGTTCTATCGTACCGCGCATGTCATTTATCGGTGTGGATGCATCCCGGGCAATACGGGCAGCTTCGGCAATCGACTCGTCGCTGACAGGTTTGCCGCTGAGTGCGGCGCCGGCCGCTTCCACGAACAGGGGAGTCGGCGCCACGGCGCCTATGGCTATCCGGGCGCTGTTACAGGTTGTGCCGGTTTCGTCCAGCTGGACGTAAGCCGCGGCATTCGCCACGGCGATGTCCATTTCATTGCGCGGAATAAACCGAAGAAACGCCGCGCCGGAGTTTGCCGGGGGAACGGGAATGGACAGTGAGACCAGGATTTCATCAGCCGCAAGTGAAGTATGGCCGGGTCCTGTACAGATTTCCTCTGCCGGCGCATCACGTTCACCGCGCGCGCTGACGATATGAGCAAGCGCACCGTAGACGATGACAGGGGGAACAGTGTCGGCGCTGGGCGCGGCATTGCACAGGTTGCCGCCGAACGTTGCCCGCCCCTGGATCTGTATCCCGCCTATCAAGGTCGCGGCGTCCGTCAGAGCAGGAAATCTATCGGTAACTTCGGGGTGCTCCCAGATTGTACGGCAACTGACTGCCGCGCCTATGGTCAGCCGCTCCGCATCCAGGTGTAAGCGGGTGAGTTCCGGGATTTTTTTTGCATCGATGATCACATCGGGAGACTTGCGGCCGTTGCGCATGAATATGAGCAGGTCCGTTCCCCCGGCCAGAAGTTGCGCCGAACCTGCATGTTCGGACATCAGGGCGGCTGCCTCGTCCAGTCTGCGCGGCGCCAGGTATTGAAAGTCCTTCATGGGTAGTTTTGTTATTATGTGTGTATGATACGTTCGACGATCATATTATCATCGATAATCCTGCCGTTTTCTATGATTACCTGACCATCGAGCGCCATGGAGCAATCCCGCATGGGCACGTCGTAATGCCCGCGGGTAGTGCGTTTGCCGCCGCCCTGGTTATTGGGTCCGGTCGAGAACAGGAAGTTGCCGGGAAAGGTGCGGGCGGCCGCCCGGCTGCGCTCCGGCTCATCGCCGTTAAGGGCGATGCCATACCACAGGGCCTGCGGGTTAAGACCCCAGCCCAGGTGGGAGACCGCGTAAGGGTCCCTGTCTTCGCCACCTGCTCGATTGTCATCCAGCCAATCCTGCATGAGTTTGGCGTCGAGACCCCCTTCCACCTGGCTGATAAATCCATCGCTGACAGTTAACCTGACTTCGTCCTGGATGTAGCGGCAATAAGGCAGGATTACGATGTCACCCGGCTGGAATACCACCGTACCGCTGGCGCTGCCTTCATTGGGAAAGGTATGCACATGACCACCACCCCAGTGGTCAAACCTGCCCGGCGCATCGGCATAGCCGTACTGGCTCATCACCGGGTATTCCCCGCAATCATAAGTCAGGTCGGTACCGGCCTCGCTGGTAACGCGTATTTTCCCGGTGTTTGCCAGCAGCGCGTGAGCATAGAGCACCGCCTCCTTCAGACCGGGGGGCGCCATCAATTGTTCGAGGTCGTCGGGAGAGTCGATGATCATCAGCACCCGGGTCCCCGCATCCCTGACTTGCTTCAACCAACTGGTGAACAAAGGAACGTGCAGGGCGACGATCAGGTCGGCGGCCTTGGCCGCTTCCAGGGTCCCCTTGCACTGGCCCACGGTAGGAACGCCGACCTTGGTCCAGGAAGGAATGGAGTTGACGCACATTTCATATACATCAGCGCCGAGGTCCTCGGCCGCGGCGAACGCCGCCTCCACATACTCACGCCTGGTAGCGAGATCGCTCAGCAGCATCACGGTCTCGCCCTGGTGCACCTGGCAAAGTTCGAACTCTTTTTTAAACAGCATACCCAGCTTGGCCGGGTTCAATTCCTGTACGCGGGCAATTGCAGGTAACACGTTAAATACCTCCTAACCCGGATTTCTCACCAGGTCGCNNCTGAGAAAGCTGGTAATATGCAGACTCAGGTCTTCCCACAGGTCGTGGGTCAAACAACGTTCGTCAGCTTGGCAGTTTTTATGGCCGCCGCAACGGGTGACGTCCACCTGCTCATCAACGGCGCGTATCACGTCTGCCACGGAAATGTCAGACCGGGATTGTTGTAAGCGATACCCTCCACCGGGACCCCGTGCGCTGCTTATCAGGCCTTCCTTTCTCAAGCGCAGAAATAACTGCTCCAGGTACGCTAAAGAGATCCCCTGCCGTTTGGATATATCCATCAGGTTGACAGGTCCGAAGCTTTCGTGCAGGGCCAGATCCAATATGGCTGTGACGGCATACCGCCCTTTCGTTGTCAATCGCATAACAGTGTCTGAACTGGTTAAAGGGCGCGTATCCTTACATATCCGACTATTTTAGTCAAGTATTTTTTCCGACAGTTTCAGTCGGGTATTTATAGTGATCTAACTGTTTGATATTAAGGAATAACTGTCTCCATAACGGAATAAATACCAGGAACCGACACTCCTGTAGGGGCGCCAGTTTTCTGCTACTTCCAGAAGCGCTGTCATATCATCAGGCGAAATCCCGTATGCCGACGCCACGGCCCTGCGTAATGCCAGGTCCTTGAGCGGGAATACATCCAGCCGCCTCAGACCAAACATCAGATATATATCCACCGTCCAGTCGCCGATGCCTTTGACCTGCTTCAGCTCCCGGCGAATAGTGTCATCATCTTCTGACTGCAATTTCGCCAGTCTCAATGAGTCGTTCCTGATTCTTCCGCACAGACCCTTGATGTAGTCACACTTTCTTGCAGAAAGTCCGGTCGCCCGTAGCTCGCCATCGCGTTTCTCGAGCACTTCTTCGGCTGTGATTTTACCTTCAGGGAAGAGAGCCCGAAATCGAGCGATAATGGTATCCGCTGCCGCCGTGGATAACTGTTGACTGATAATGACACCCACCAGAAACTCAAGGTCGGCGCGGCGCCTCGTCAACCTGAAGGCACCGACATCACTGATAATTTTGCTTAAGCGCTTATCTCTTTTCTGCAGGTAGTCAATAATATCGGCATAATCCGGCATATCAGTCACTCTAGCCCGGATTTCTCACCAGGTCGCTTGTTGCTATTGGAAACATGTTAGCCATCAATACGTTATGAGCTTATTTTTACTATGCTACCATAACAGACTGCGCTTGATGCGCCCTCGCTGGTCTTTTTTCCGCCAGCGGGCACGTGCTCCCTCAACCAGAGCTACGGCTATGCCTTCGGTCGCAGGCACCCGCTGGCGGAAAAAATCCTGCGCGATCTTCGCATCACCTGGTGAGAAATCCGGGCTAACCTTTCCTGCAATGATTAAATGGCTCTGCCCATTTGTCAATAACAATGACAGGGCAAGCGCATACTTTTCTGCTCAGTCATTGTTTTCTGCTTGCCATTCCACATGGCAGGACATATCCTGTTCGCAGCGCATAACCATTACTCAAACAATATAGCGACTCAGTCAGGGGGGAATTACAGTGGCATTGACCAGTGTCGAATCATTTCATAGCCCAACGGATATCTCTACGGTAGTGCAACTCCTGCAACGGCATGAAGACAGCGCGTTGATCGTTGCCGGCGGCACTTTCCTCCACGGGCTGGCTTCCAGGGGCCTGCTGACGGGTATTGAGGCGTTGATAGATATCCAAGGCCTGGGACTGGATGGCATCAGCGCTGACTCCGACAACGTGGTCATCGGCGCGACAACCCGTCTGGTTCAATTGGAGATGAACGAAGCGGTTCAACAGGAGGCCTGGCTGGGCGCAGTCAAAGACGCTATTTCCTATCCGCCGGTACAGATTATGAACGCTGCAACGGTGGGCGGCTCCATCGCTTCGGCGTGTCCCCTGTTCGACCTGCCCACCAGCTTTCTGGCATTGGACGGCGTGGTGCAGGCTCACGGACCCGAGGGCGGTCGGGATATCCCCTTGCAGGCGTTTTTTTCCGGCCTGTTTGAAAACAGCCTCGCCCCGGCTGAATTTGTGACGGCAATCAGGCTCCCGCAGCCACCACCGAACAGCGCCAGCGCGTTCATCAAGCTGGAAACCAATGCCAATGACCTTGCCATTGTCAATGCAGGGGTGGCCTTGACACTGGGCGGCGCAAACCGATGCGAACAAGCCAGGGTGTTTATCGGCGGGGGAACCGGTGAAACTCCGGTAAGAGCAGCCGCAGCCGAGAAGCTGTTGGCCGGCGCGGTCGTGGATGAAGCCGTCATCAGCAGCGCGGGGGAAGCTGCGCAAACGGACGTGGACCCCATCTCCGATCACCGAGCGTCCAGGAAATACCGCATGGTCATGGCCGGGCTGCTGGTGGAAAAAGCCTTGCACAAGGCAACAGCCAGGTTACGAGGAGAAGCGCAATGAAACAGGTCATACAACTTGACGTGAACAACGAGGTGCACGAAGTCGCGGTATATCCCCATGACAGCCTGCTGCGCACCTTGCGGGAAAGCCTGGGCTTGAACGGGGCCAAACGCGGCTGTGATTCCGGCGGCTGCGGCTGTTGCACCGTCTTGCTGGACGGTAAGGCTGTGTATTCCTGTATGACCATGGCAATGCAGGTCGGAGACAGGAAAGTGACTACCGTGGAAGGGCTGGGTGATGATGCCGGTCTGGACCCCATTCAACAGGCCTTTATCGATGCGGATGCGGTGCAATGCGGTTACTGCACCTGCGGCATTATGATGGCAGCCAAACAGCTGCTTGCCGATAACCCGAATCCCGATGAAGAAGCCATCCGTAAAGGCATCTCCGGGAATCTATGCCGCTGTACCGGTTACCAGAAAATCATCGAAGCCGTGCACATCGCGGCAGCGCGTTGACAATCAGACTGGAGAGAAACAAACATGACAGAGTTGAACGTCGTTGGTAAAAGCGTTGTCCGGCCGGATGCTTATGACAAGGTGACGGGTGGCAAACACTATCCGGTTAACTACAGCCTGCCTGGCATGTTACACGGCAAACTGCTGCGCAGTCCTTATCCCCACGCCCGTATTGTCCGCATTGATGCCAGCGAAGCCGCAAAACTGCCGGGGGTGAAGGCGGTGATCACGCCTGAGGACGTGCCGCAGAATTATTTTACTCCGGTGTATTTCGTTCCCGCCCATGCCAAGAGCATGGTGCAGGATTTTGTCGTGATGAGTGACCGGGTGCGCTGGGCCGGCCAACCGGTGGCGGCAGTGGCCGCAGTCACTCCGGAGGTGGCCGAAGCCGCACTGCAACTCATCGACGTGGAATATGAGGAATTGCCTGCTGTGTTCGACCCGGAAGAAGCCATGCAGGAAGGCGCGCCGCAACTGCATGATCATGCGCTGGATAATATTGCCAAGTCGCCATCCTTCGCTCTTGGCGACCTGGAGGCGGGTTTTGCCGAGGCCGACCATATCTTTGAGGGTGTGTACCAGACCCAGCGGGTGCATACCTGTTATATGGAGCCCCGGGTTTGCGTGGTGGACACTGAAACGGACGGCCGGATTACTGTTCATTCCTCCATGCAGCACGGTTTCGGTCTCAGGGAAAAAATGGCAGTTGCCCTGGGTATTCCCGAGAGCCGCATCAATGTGGTCAAACCGGCTTATATCGGCGGCGGTTTCGGCGGCAAACTGGATATCGGGCATATCGAGCCCATCGCGGCATTGCTGAGTCGCAAGGCGAGGCGGCCTGTGCGCATAGAACATACCCGCGGTGAGGATTTTATTTCGACCACCCGCAACCCGATCAAGGTGTATCTCAAGACCGGTGTTAAAAATGACGGGACCTATACCGCCCGCTACATCAAAAGCATTCTTGACGCCGGCGCCCATGCCACCCACGGCGCCGAAGTGATCATGGTGCATGGCTTGTACGGGACGTTTTTTCCATGGAAGTGTCCGAACCAGGTCTGGGAGGGGTTTACCGTCTATACCAATAACATCATCGGCGGTGGTTACCGCGGCTATGGCGCGCCCCAGGGGTGTTTTGCCGTCGAATCCCAGAACGATGAGATCTGCGAAAAGCTGGGTCTTGACCCCATCGAATTCCGTTCCAGGAATACTTATAAGGAAGGCCAGCCCCATCCCGTGCTGCAAGGCCATACCCTGAACAGTTATCGCCTGGATGATTGCTTGAAACAGGGCGCCGAACGCATCGGTTTTGACCGGCGCCGGCCTGCCGGCACATCTGAAGGCGGCAAGAAACGCGGGGTAGGCTTTGCCTGCCATCCACTCTGGGTGAGTGGCTGCCTGGGGTTCCCGGATATTTATGAACACTCGGGGGCGACGGTAAAACTGAACCGGGACGGGACGGCCGACGTGGTGTCGTCCTGTATCGACCTGGGTTCCGGCCAGATCACCATGCTGACCCAGGTTGTGGCGGAGGAAATGGGCCTGGCGCCCGAAGCCGTCAAGGTTGTTTATGCCGATACGGATACCGCGCCTTTCGATGCCCCCACCCATGCCAGTCGCGCGACATATTCGGCGGGTCTGGGAGTCAAGGCAGCCGCGCTTGCAGCAAAGAAGCGTTTGTTCCAGGCCGCCGCGGCCGTCATGGAGGCGAACCCCGAGGATCTCTACCTTGAAGATGGGAATATCATGGTAAAAGGCGCGCCGGATTCCGGCGTGCCGATGACGGAAATCATCGCCCGGGCGGAATCGCCATTTGTGCAGATGACCGATAGTGGCCCACAACCCACCAGCGTCGCGGAAAAAGGCACCATTATCGGTTCTGCCAGCCAGGCGCCGCCGTCGAATCCGTCACCGTCTGCAGCGCAATTCGTCGAGGTGGAAGTTGACACGGATAGCGGTGAAGTCAGGGTGCTGCGTGCCGTTCATGCCACAGACATGGGCCAGGTACTGCATCCCAAGGCCGCAGAAGGCCAGGTTGAAGGCGGTTTCCAGCAGGGGATGGGTTACGCGTTGATGGAACACCTGCAGTTTGATCGCGATACCGGCGCCTGTCTGTCCGGCGATTTCCTCGATTACAAGATACCCACCTCCATGGAAATGCCGCCGCGGATAGAGAGTATCTTTGTCGAATCCAATGAACCAACCGGACCGTTCGGCGCCAAAAGCATGTCCGAAGTCTGTGTGATCGTCCCCGCTGCGGCCATTGCCAACGCGATATACAACGCCATAGGCGTCAGGATAACCGAATTGCCGATCACGCCAGAGAAGGTTCTGAAGGCGCTGGGGAAATTGTAACCTGACCTGTACAGCATTCCCGCTATCAGGTTTTTGGGGCTGTCTGGTCGTTCCATGGTCCATCCCTGGACCGTCCCGGGCAGCTATTGTTCCTGCGGTATCAGCATCTCCCGGAGTTTCTCAGAATTGGCGCCTGCCAGATCATTACTGTCTTGCAATAGCAGTAAAACATAGTAAACTAACAACATTAAAACATTGTAATACAACAGCATCATATACGGGTGTCTGTCATGGCCATATTTGCAGCACTATTAGCAAACTCCTTGCAGCAAGCCAGGCAGGTGGCGCAGGATAATATCGTACAATCCAGTGAACTACCGCGCATACACCGGGAACGATTAGTGAAATCGGGTTGGTTAACGCCGGTGATCCGAGGTTGGTATATCCTTGGTCACCCGGATGGCCAGGGAGAATCCACAAACTGGTTTGCCTCCTATTGGAGTTTCATCAATCAATACCTGAGTAAGAGATTTAATACGGATTATTGCCTCTCAGCAGAATCCTCGCTGGATTTTCAGCTGGACCAGAGTAATGTTCCCACTCAGTTAATTGTTATGACCGCTAAAGGCGGAAGTAGCCGACTTGATTTGCCACATCAAAGGTCATTGTTTATGTATGAGACGGCGGAACTACCAGATAATAGAGAAATAAAACTGGGCATACAGACATTGACTTTGGCTGCTGCTTTGTGTCGCAGTTCACCTGTCTTGTTTACCCACGAGCCGATAAAGGCCGAAATTGCACTGCGCGTGGTCGATACAACTGAACTTACCAGAATCCTGCTGGAAGGTGGACGTAGCCGTATTGCCAGTCGGCTTATCGGCGCCTACCGGTTTCTAGGCGATAACGACGCAGTTCGTTTCATCGAAAACAGCATGGTTGCTGCTGGCTATCAAATCAGGAGCGAGAATCCATTTGAAGCTGTTCAACCGGTTTTCGGTGAGGGAGCAATCCACATGACCTCGCCTTATGCGGCCCGCATCCGTGCACAATGGCAAAAGATGCGAGAAGTTGTTGTCAATCGCTTCCCTGAAGCTCCCGGTCTATCGGGTGATCCAGTCGCGTCCTTGAAGGAAATCGAAGATTTGTATCAGCACGATGCCTATCATTCCTTATCTATAGAAGGTTATGAAGTCACGCCCGAGTTAATCGCACGCGTACGCGACGGCAAATGGAACCCTGATGCGAAGCAGTCAGATAAAGAGCAACGTAACGCAATGGCGGCTAAAGGTTATGCCAATGCATTTAATTTGGTTTGCCAAAGTGTGAAAAATGTATTTAATGGTGGCCATGCCGGGGAGATTGTGAGACAGGATTTACAGGACTGGTATCAGGCGTTATTTTCACCAGGAGTCCAGGCCGGCATCATCAGACCTGCTGATTTGGCGGGGTATAGAAATGATCAGGTTTATATTCGTAATTCTGCCCATGTGCCCTTGCCGGTGGTGGCATTGCCGGATGCAATGGACGCCTTTTTTGAGTGCTTGATTAATGAACCCGTTCCCATCGTCAGCGTCATACTCGGTCATTTTTTCTTTGTCTTTATTCATCCATACATGGATGGGAATGGTCGGATCGGTCGTTTTCTCATGAATGTGATGTTGGTTTCTGCCGGCTATCGCTGGACCATCATTCGTTCAGAGCAACGTCGGCGCAATAGCTATATGCAGGTCTTGGAACAAGCGTCAGTCCATAACAATATTTTGCCTTTTGCCGAATTTATTGCAGAAGAAATGGCAGTGGATTGGGATACCTGACAATATAATCACCACAGTTTGATCCGGATGTGGTCGCACCAGGGGTTGGCGCACCAACGGCATTGAACCGTCGGTACGCCTCCCGTAACAATGGAACACTGTCATCTTTTTAGTTGCTGCGCTGTACAGATCGATCACGTTCGCGTCTGTCAAAACCTGTAAGAGGGACTGCTGTTAAGTGTTTCAATAGCAAAACCGGACCGCTCCTTGAACTCATCAATAACGGATTGCAACCTGTCTTTGCTGACATAATCGTGAATGTTATCCGCATCTTCCGGGCATTCATGTCTGACTATCTCCAGTACTTCATCGGGGCCGTTCCTGCGGCTGGCGAGTACCACCTGATTCGCCTTCGGCAGCCGGTCGGCTTCGTAAGCCTGTAGACCTGCTACTGGATCACGATGTGTTGCCAGTGCAAAGGCCAGAGCCCTGCCATCGATAATGGCATGTACTGCACCGCTGGAACTGACCGGAATCAGGGGATGCGCCGCATCGCCTAGCAGGCTTACCCTGTTAAATGTCCACTGTTTCAGCGGGTCCCTGTCATATACTGGAAATTCAAATATCTGCTCCGTTGCAGAGATAATGCCGGGCACGTCCAGCCAGTCATATTGCCAGTCACTATAGAGCTCGATCAGATTATCCGGCTGAGTCAGTTTGCCCCAGTCTTCCTCCTGGCGTTTGTCCGTGACAAAAGGGACTGCTGCAATCCAGTTTATATGACTGCGACCCTTCTCTTGTAAAGACCCGGAGATGGGATACGACACCAAACGGAGGCGATTGTCACCACAAACGATCATGGATTCGCCATCGAGATAAGGTGAACCCTCGACTGCCCCCCGAAAACATACCATACCGGCATAAACCGCCGCGCCTTCATCCGGGTACAGAGATCTTCTGGTCACCGAATGCAGTCCATCTGCGCCGATGAGCAGGTCGCCCGTGATTTCCGCTACCAGTTGCTTCGATGATGGATGGATAAAATTCGCGGTTACTGAGTATTCGTTTTGTTTGAAACTCACAAGCTGATGGCTGGTGACGACTCTGTCCGCGCCTGCACGTTGTTTAAATGTTTCGAGCAACAACATCTGCAGTTCCCCGCGGTGTAGCGAGTACTGTGGCCACAGGTAACCGGCATATTCGCCGCAAGGAACGCTGATTATCAACTTGCCGCGACGAGAAAAATAGTCCATGGAGCGAGTGCGAATAGCCAACCTGTCTAATTCATCCTGAAGGCCGAGCGCGATCAATTCCCGCGCAGCATGGGGCAGGATATTAATGCCTACACCCAGCGGTTTGATGGTATCGACGTCCTCAAAGATTGTTACTTCGATACCGAGTCTTTCCAGACTCAATGCAGCAGTCAAACCACCAATGCCAGCGCCTGCTATTAACACGTGCATATCAGTGTTCCCTTATTTGATGGCATTAAGCGGACGGGTGAGAAATTCGGGTTGGTCACGACGACGCTCTACGGCTGTTAAACGGTCACTGAAAAGGATTAAGTAATCTGATGCCACATTCTCTATAGTCGCTGACATTCCTGGTGACGATGATTAAATCATGGATCAACGCCGTCGCTGCGATTTGTTTATCCAAAACATTCTCATGATATGGCACCCGTAATTTACCCCATACCTGAGCTGCGTCCTGGTCAAAACCCAGTATGTTATCGCCGTAACTCACGAGCAAACTGTTTAACCAGCGTTCTAATTTATCCGCTTGCTCAAAGTCCTGCCTGTGGCGTATTTTCTCAATCCCGCGACGTAGCTCGCCTATTGTAACCACACTGATATATACCGGCGTCTCGTCTTTTTCAACCTGACGGAAAAACGCCTTGACCCCTCTATTTGACTGCCGGCCTTTTCTGGCCTCACTGATTACGTTGGTATCAACTAAATACATCGGCGTCCTTGCCATCGTTGTTTCGCTCAAAGTCTTCATCCTCACCAACATTTGGCATGCCGGCCAGCACCTGGGCAAATGACTGCTTCCTGGGGCCAAGCAAAGCCCTGGCCAGGATTAGCCGATGCTCTGCTTCGGCGCTTCGGGAGTGGCGGGCAGCCCGCTCCTTCAGGGCCTGAACTATGCCATCGTCAATATTTCTGACAATCAAAACAGCCATACTTCCTCTGGATGAGCAACAAATGATAGCAATGATAGCATTCCGCCCATATCGTTGCAACTCCTCAAATCTGCTGCAGGCAGATTTGTCTGGCGAACGGCACAGCACGGATGTTGCGGCTGGGGCTTATCGAATTCATCACTGGCATCTCAATAACCGGTAAGAGAATCCGGATAGATAAAATTATTCTCCGTCGTATACTGCTCCCACAGCGCCAGCAGTTGCCGAAGTTTCTCAGGATTGGACGCCGCCAGGTCGTTCATTTCTGCCGGGTCCTGCGCCAGGTTGTACAACTGCCACTGCCCCGGTTTCAGAACCGGTAGACGCGTGTCGCGGGACGGGATACTGGGAACGTAGAGAATCTTCCAGTCACCCTGGCGGATTGCCTGCTTGCCGAACAACTCCCAGCCCATGAAGTCGTCCGGCTCTCGTATGGAGGCACGCGCACCGGTGAGGACAGGCACGATGGAGCGTCCCTGCATGGCCTGCACTTCCCGGCCCTGGAACAAGCCGGCGCCGGGATGCTCGATCCCGGCTAGTTCCAGCAAGGTGGGCATGATATCCTTCACGGTGATCATCGAATCATTCATTGCCGCGACCTGCATGGCGCGCGGGTAATGAAAAA
>JAAXHV010000108.1:20691-20918 GCA_012270695.1 Gammaproteobacteria bacterium
AAGAAGATGATGGTGTTTTCGTATTCACCAATATCCTTGAGATAATCGATTATCCTGCCGATATACACGTCCACGTCGTCTACCATGGCTGCGTAGACCTCCATGACTTTGGCCTGGTAGCGCTGTTCTTCCGGACTCAATTCATCCCAGGGCCACTCGTCCAGCAACCTGGGGAAAGGTTCAACGTCGGCTGCAACCAGGCCCAGGTCCTTGAGGTTCTGCAGACG
>JAAXHV010000109.1 GCA_012270695.1 Gammaproteobacteria bacterium
GAGATGAAGCGCAGGTCGCTACGGGCACCGCCGGGCAGGTAGCGCGGCACCATCCAGTGCGGTTTGCGGAACACCAGGGTGGAGGTTTTTCCTTCCCGGGCCGCCCAGGCAGCGCAGTCCAGCGCGGATTTGCCGGCGCCGATGACGACCACGCGGCGGACGTCCGCCACCGCGGGATGGGTCCATTCACTCGAATGGCGCACCAAGCCCCTGTAGGTCTCCCTGCCGGGAAGGTCCGGCATCATGGGCGTGGAGAAGGCCCCCGAACAGATGAGGACATAGGCGAATTCATGGTTGTCCTCCCTGTTCTCATCCTCGTCATCATCAGCCGTCGAGCGCACCGTCATGCTGAAGCCCTGCCTGCCACCGTCACCGATCTCCGCCAGGCGCACCACCTCGCTGTTGAACCTGATGTGGGGATACAGGCCGAAATGTTCCGTATAGGATTCCAGGTGCGCGCGCACTTCCTCCGCGACCGGGTAGCCGCTCGTTGATGGGGGGTAGGGGTAGTCGGTAAGACTGTAGGTTTCCTTCGCGGTATTCGCCCGCAGGCCGGGATAAGCCCGTGATAAGGCCCATACCCCGCCCAGGTCGGGTTCCTTTTCGAACACCTGGACGTCGAACCCGTTTTCCAGGAAGATCTTGGCCGTCACCAGGCCGGCAATGCCGGCGCCTATGATGCCGACCCGTTGTGCCGGGTCCGTGCCTTCTGCACGCGTCCCGGTGGTTGCGGCAACCTCGCTTGTCGTTTCGCTCACGGTTTATCTTCCGGTGTGTGTTGTTTATAGCAAACGTATATCAAGGGAAAGCATATCAGAATGATCTGAATCAATACATGCTTGCATTTCGTCCGTAAAATCGCTATATTTCGGTATGATATTCAAGCTGTTGGATATCATTCGTTGTTCATGGGGGCGTACCTGGTTTCGACGGGGGTACTGAATCCCAAGGGGCATGCCGAGGGGCAGATGACCTCGTTAATCCAACTGCATAAACCAATAGTTGACGAAAAGTACAACTACGCTCTGGCTGCATAAAAGCCGGCCAGCCTCTGACTGATTTGTGCTTGTGCTTTCTACTCAGGGGTCACATACACAAGCTCGCGACGAAGTCTGTCCAGGGCGGATTCGCTAAAACTTTATGGAATCGTTGCCTGTGTTCCCTCGCCGTTTCGGGTAACAGGCGATTAAATTTAAAGATTCGGCTAAGCATGTAGAACCGAAGGCTGAGGGCTCGCGGACGCCGGTTCGACTCCGGCCGCCTCCACCAACGCTGCATACAGGGACATTTCAGGCATTTATCGCCGAACAGTACAGCAGGTAGTGCCACAATCATCGATCCGCAATTCCGAACACTTCACAAATTCCTCCGGATTTAGCCTAGCCGGTTTCCGGTATGTTTATAATCCTGAAGAGCTCTTCGAGTCCGTTACCAGGGAATGTCAGGACATGCCGGCATAATATAAAGCCACATAAACAATTTATATAATGTATTTCAGTGAATATACAATTATAATGATGTAATTTAGCTAATATACAACTAAAATATTGTATAATCACGATTAAACTATTAATATATTGTATTAGTCGAATAACCTGATTAGCCATCATGAAAACGCTGATTGAACTTTCTTCCGAACTCGAGAAGCGCCGGCGCGATCTGGGTCTGAAGCAATCGGATATGCTGATGAAAATTGGTATGTCACAGCAGCAATACCAGCGGGTTGAGGCCGGTCATGACATACGGGTTTCCACGCTCTTACGTGTCCTTGAAGGCATGGGTCTGGAACTCCTGTTTGCGCCCCGCGAGCAGGTTCGACACCTGGAAAATATGCTGCGTCCTGGTGAGCGTGACTATGATATCGTGCCTGCTGATTCTGACTGGCAGGATGAGATCAAAGAATCCTCCTGGTCCTCAATATTGAAAGAATTTGAGGATGAATAACCATGGAAGACACGGGCCAGCTGGTAGAATCCGCAGAAGCGCTGCAATTGACACTGCACGGACAGAAGATCGGAATACTCACCCATTACACCGGCGGTAAGAACATATTAACCTTCGACCCGGAATACAGGGCCTTGCGGGAGCAAAGCCAGCTGTCAGTACCGGTGTAAAACTCCCCAATTATGCCGGAGGGCTGCGCAGACCGATTCATT
>JAAXHV010000110.1 GCA_012270695.1 Gammaproteobacteria bacterium
CCGCTGGCGTAAAAAAGACCAGCAAGACAAATCGGCAGGACAGCCGATTTGCACGGCGCAAGCCGCCCAAAGGGTTGTGTCCAGGGATGGACGCAATGAACGCATCAAGCGCAGTCTGTTATGGTAGCATAGTGGGAATAAGCTCATAACGTATTGACAGCAAACATGTTTCCAATAGCAACAAGCGACCTGGTGAGAAATCCGGGCTAGCTTTGTGGTCTGTTTCAGCTATTCCGATCCTGCTGCCAGGACGATGGGTCAGGGCGATGGGTGTTACTCGCGCTTACTTACACCGGGCTCTGGGAGACTTCAGACAGGCCAATTCGTCTATACCGCGCTGCGCGATGCGTTTTACCCGCGCAGGCTTGCCGGATGGCAACTCGGCCAGTGGATTGCTGCGCAAATCAAGCACGCGTTCGTACAATACGCGCGCCTGGTAATTTCTGCCGGATTGCTGATAAATGTATGCCAGGTTGAGGAGGGCATACGGATCATGCGGGTTCTCTGCAATCAACGAACGCAACTCCCTCTCTGCTAATGTGAGATTGCCTTCCTTGATGGTATCGGCCTGGTATGACTGGGTGACACCTTTGGAATCATTAATGATAGGAGGGTTCTCATCAGCCCAGGCTGCGCCTGACAGGATTAGCAGCAGGCTTATAACGATAGAATTTTTAACCATGGCCCGTCTCCTGAAAAGATCTGACGTTTATGACGATATGTCATATTTATGACAAATATGACAGTTTTGTTACAATATGACAATTATATGACACTTGCCGTCACGGTCAAGCTGTTTTTTTGGAAAATTTTTTACTAAATCACATAGAATTTAATACACCCGCTATCTGAGTGAGCGGATAGCCGGGCAACCCCTGTATATACCGGAACAATGACAAGATTTCGTTTTCTTTATCTCCCCACGATGCTGTTCAGCGTGCTGCTCCTGTTTGTCCCGTACCCGACCCTCGCGGCTGACGCGGGAGCAGTCGATTACATTAACTTTACCGGCCATTGGGCAGGGATAACGGCTTTGGTTATTTTTATTCTCGCCTACAGCCTGGTAATCGGTGAAGAGATCATCCACTTGCGTAAATCCAAACCCGCGCTGGTAGCAGCTGGGTTTATCTGGGTGTTAGTGGCCGTTACTTATGCACAGCATGGTGATACCCATACTGCAGAGGTCGCAGTAAGACATGGTTTGCTTGAATTTGTTGAGTTGTTTCTGTTCCTGCTCGCCGCGATGACGTTTATCAATACCATGGATGAGCGTGGGGTATTCGACCTGCTACGCGCCAGGCTGATCGCCCAGGGCTATTCCTTCCGTAAAATCTTCTGGATCACCGGGGTTATTTCATTCTTTTTATCGCCAATCGCCGATAACCTGACAACAGCTCTCCTGATGGCCACGGTTATCGCCGCAGTCGGAGGTGATAACAGGCGCTTCATCGCCATCGGTTGTGTCAATATCGTCGTCGCAGCCAATGCCGGCGGCGCGTTCAGCCCGTTTGGCGATATCACCACCTTGATGGTATGGCAGGCCGGACAGGTTGAGTTCCAGGAATTTTTTGTGCTGTTCTTTCCAGCTCTGGCAAGCTGGTTGGCGACTGCCGGCCTGATGAGCTTCGCGGTGCCCAGGGAACAACCGGCCCCCGTTGAGGAGGAGGCTCACCTGCGCTACGGCGCCTGGATAGTCGTTGGCTTGTTCATCCTGACCATCATCATGGCCGTATCCTTTCATAACTTCCTGCACCTGCCGCCGGTGTTAGGCATGATGACCGGTCTCGGTCTGCTGAAATTATTCGGCTATTACCTGCAAAGACGCGGGGACGTGCGTTTTGGCGCGACCCAGGAAATGAACCTGGGCGAGGATGAGCTTTCCGTCACAGATGGGGTGCATGGAAGCGGCAGCTCTTATGACATCTACAAA
This sequence comes from Gammaproteobacteria bacterium, assembly GCA_012270695.1. Lineage (GTDB taxonomy): Bacteria > Pseudomonadota > Gammaproteobacteria > Eutrophobiales > Eutrophobiaceae > JAAXHV01. The sequence continues at coordinate 1,931 of JAAXHV010000110.1, forward strand.
AACCTGCAACGGGCCGAGTGGGACACATTGATGTTTTTTTACGGGATCATCCTGTGTGTGGCCGGACTTGGCGCCTTCGGATATATGGCTGTCGTATCTGAGTTTTTCTACGAGGATCTGGGCCCTACCTACGCCAATATATTTGTTGGTTTCGCCTCTGCCCTGATCGATAACATACCGGTGATGTTCGCGGTGCTGGAAATGAACCCGGAGATGAGTCACGGACAGTGGTTACTGGTCACGTTGACAGCAGGTATCGGCGGTTCCATGCTGTCCATCGGCTCAGCGGCGGGCGTTGCGGTGATGGGCCAGGCCAGGGGGGTATACACGTTTTTCGCCCACCTGAAATGGTCCTGGGCGATATTCATAGGGTATGCAATCAGTATCTGGCTCCATTTCATCCTCAACGCCTCAGCATTCGCATCCTGACCGGACGCAAGAGGAACCTGGCGCCGGCCAATCCTTGCGGGTTTCTGCCAGGTTTGGCCATTTTTGTCATTTAGCTGTAACATATTGCTTGTGTAATAGACGCATGCTGAACCGTGAAACAGATTTCATGAAAGGCAAAATACTCCTCGTTGAGGACGAGGCGCCCATCAGGGAAATGCTGGGATATACCCTCATGAAGGAGGGTTATACTTTCCGTGAAGCCGCGGATGTCGAACAAGCCCGGCCACTGCTTGCCGATGACAAGCCTGATCTTGTTCTGTTGGACTGGATGCTGCCCGGCATGAACGGTGTCGATTATGCCAGACGCATCCGCAATCACCCCGATACCAGGGATATCCCGATTATCATGTTGACCGCACGAGGTGAAGAAGGGGATAAGGTGCGCGGACTTGACACCGGAGCGGATGACTACGTAACCAAGCCTTTTTCAACCAAAGAACTCCTGGCGCGCATCCGCGCGGTCATGCGGCGAGCAAAAAACACGGATGTTGAGGGTATTATCTCCGCCAAAGGCCTGGCTTTGGACCCGGAGACTTTCAGGGTCACTATAGACGATCAAATTGTAGAGATCAGCCCAACAGAATTCCGTCTGCTGCATTTTTTCATTACCCATCCGGAAAGGGTATATACCCGAGGCCAGTTGTTGGACCAGGTTTGGGGCCAGAACGTCTACGTCGAAGAGCGCACTGTGGACGTTCATATACGTCGCCTGCGCAAGACGTTGGAACCTTACAATTACAACCATTTTATACAAACAGTACGCAGCGTCGGTTATCGTTTCTCCACCAAGGATTAATCGTGGCAGATAATGCGTCCTGACCTGTTACGGCTGGGCTTCGTAGTTATCCTTTCCGGGGTTGCCGGGCTGCTTGTCGGCAACTTCTTTGCCGGCCTTTCACTCGGTTTCTTCATCTGCCTGATCTGGCAATACCGCCTGCTGGAAAATATCAGCAAGCTCCTGCGCAACGGCAATGAACAAAAACTCCCTGACACCCCCGGCATAGCCAATGAGATAAAAAGGCAAATCGACTCACTGCGCGCACGCCATAAACAGCGCGAAGAGAAACTCGCAGGTTTCCTGTCACGCTTCGAAGAAGCAACAGAGGCTCTGCCCGATGCAGTTATCGTCATGGATACTTACGGCCACGTTGAATGGGCCAATGAAAAAGCCTCCGAGTACCTGGGCATCCACTATCCCAGGGACCGGAGACAACGTTTTTCCCATATTATCAGGCAGCCCGAGTTACTGAATTATCTTGCTGATATTGGCAAAAACGACGCACGTAGAAGTCTCGTAATCTCATCCCCGGAAGATGTTGACATCAGCCTGGAAATCAGGATTACCAGGTATGCCGAGTCTTCCCTGTTACTGGTAGCTGGAAATGTTACGGAGATACAGCGCACCAACCGCATGCGTAAGGATTTTATCGCCAATGCTTCCCATGAATTGAGGACTCCGCTCACGGTGATATCCGGTTATCTCGAAGCCATCGACAATGACACTGATGATCTTTCGATGGAGTGGCAACCGCGTATAAAACAGATGCGAAGCCAGACCCGGCGCATGCAGAACCTGATAGAAGACTTGCTTAAATTGTCCAGGCTGGAGAGCAACCCCTCTGCCGGCTTGAATAATGAGGTGGATATCGCCGAGTTGATCTCGGTGGTTCGCGGCGAGGCACAGACTTTAAGTGGCGACCAGGGCCATATTTTCTACCTGGAGATTCAGCCTGAGCTGATAGTGAAAGGGGATCAGGAGAGTCTTTACAGCGCGTTTTCCAATATAGTCTTCAACGCTGTGCAACATACCCCTCCCGGCGGGGTAATCCGCATAAAATGGTATCGGACCGATACAGGCGCCTGTCTGGAAGTGGCCGATTCCGGCGAGGGTATCCCGGCTGAGCACGTCGATCGCGTAACCGAGCGATTCTACCGGGTGGATAAAGGGCGGTCCAGAGAAAAGGGGGGAACGGGACTGGGGCTCGCGATTGTCAAACACGTCATGGCCCAGCATGACGCCGAACTGAAAATAAGCAGTGAAGCGGGCACGGGCACAACGGTGCAATGCCTTATCCCCGCGCAGCGGATTATCCAGCTTGCCCGTAGTCGATCTCTGTAATATTCCCTTAATAAACGTGTTGTTCAATGCTGTTGACGCCTTTGTGTTATCGTGAATCAAACTTGCAAGGAGACAATGTCGTGACAAACAAACTTCCATACAGTGCAGCCATTATCCTCGCAGTCTGTATGTCTGCAGCAGTGAAAGCGCTTGATTTGGACCCGGACCTGCCTGATTACAGCAAATCAAGTGGAGTATCAGGCAACATCATCAGTGTAGGTTCTGATACGCTGGCAAACCTGATGACCCTGTGGGCGGAGGAATTCAAGAAACTCTATCCCAACGTCACCGTACAGATTCAGGCAGCCGGTTCTTCAACGGCGCCGCCGGCTTTGACGGAGGGAACCTCCAACTTCGGGCCCATGAGCCGCAAGATGAAGAATAAGGAGGTGGCTGGTTTCGAGACAAAATACGGTTACAAGCCAACTCCTGTCGCGGTGGCCATCGACGCTCTGGCGGTTTACGTACACAAGGACAACCCCGCTGCGGGTATGACCATTCCACAGGTCGATGCGGTTTTCTCCGCGACGCGTAAATGCGGCCACCCGGAGGATATCACCCGCTGGGGCCAACTGGGTCTGACCGATACCTGGAGCAACAGGCCGCTCCAGTTATACGGCCGCAATTCGGTGTCAGGCACCTATGGCTACTTCAAGAAGCAGGCCCTGTGCAAGGGAGACTACAAGAATAACGTCAATGAACAGCCCGGTTCGGCCTCCGTTGTTCAGGGGGTGACCAAGTCGATAAACGGGATAGGTTTTTCCGGTATCGGCTACAAGACGTCGGGTGTGCGCGCCGTACCATTGAGCAAGGATGGCGTCGACTTCACCGATGC
>JAAXHV010000111.1:0-3064 GCA_012270695.1 Gammaproteobacteria bacterium
CGGCGCCCGCCGTAATTTATCGCAATGACCAGGTTTAACCCGTCATTTGCCGAGGTTTTGCGGCTGGCATTTTGAGTTGAAACCTGTAATTCGTCAGGAAAAACAGAAATATCACCGATAAAAGACAGCCTGACATTATTTTTATGCAACTCATCCAGCTCGTCATCCAATGCCGTTATGAACAGTTCAATCAATAATGCCACCTCGGCATCCGGCCGCTGCCAGTTTTCGCTGCTGAAAACATAAACGGTAAGCGTCTTGATCCCCCGGCGAATACAGTGTTTGACCGTACCGCGCAAGGCATCAATGCCGGCTTTGTGGCCCGCCGTACGCGGCAACCCCCTGTATTTTGCCCATCTGCCGTTGCCATCCATGACGATGGCGACGTGCCCCGGCACGTTTTCCACTATATCTCCATCAACTCCATCTCTTTATCCTTGAGGATGTTATCAACGTCCTTGATATGCGCATCGGTAATCTTCTGTATTGTATCTTCCTGCCTGCGGTCCTCGTCTTCTGTAATGAGCTTTTCCTTCAACATGTCTTTTATGTGGTGGTTTGCATCGCGGCGGATATTACGGATGGCAATCCTGGCTTTCTCCGCTTCCGACTTGACAACCCGGGTCAATTCCTTGCGCCGCTCCTCTGTCAGGGCGGGTAGAGGAACCCGCATCACGCTGCCGGCGGTAACCGGGTTTAATCCCAGGTCAGAATTTAATATCGCCTTTTCAATATCCGTGACCATACTCTTATCCCACGGCGCCACGCCCAGCGTACGGGCATCCAGAACACTGATACTGGCCGCCTGGTTCAGTGGAACCTGGCTGCCATAATAGTTGACGCTGATATGTTCCAACAGACGCGGATGGGCACGCCCGGTACGGATTTTTGAAAGCTCACTGCGTAGCGCCCTGAGCGTTTTATCCATACGCTCATCCGCATCTTTGAGAATTTCTTCAATCATGACGATTCTCCGACACTGGTAACAAGCGTGCCTTCCGGCATGCCCCTGGCAGTGCGCAACAAAGCGCCGGCCTGCATCATATTCAATACCCGCAAGGGCATGTTATTCTCGCGGCACAATACGATGGCAGTCGTATCCATCACTGCCAGTTTTCGTTCAATCATTTCATCATAACTCAAAACATCAAACCTGATCGCCGATTTATCATGTGCCGGGTCGGCGGAATAAATCCCATCCACCTTGGTTGCCTTGATCAACAAGTCGGCATTGATCTCCACAGCTCGCAGGCTGGCAGCTGAATCGGTAGTAAAAAACGGGTTGCCTGTGCCGGCCGCAAATATCACCACCCGGCCTTTTTCCAGGTGGCGTACTGCCCGCCGCCTGATGTAATCTTCACAGACTTCGTTGATTTTAATCGCCGACATCACCCTGGCAAAGGAACCAAGCTGCTCAAGCGCATCCTGTAAAGCAAGGGAGTTCATAATGGTGGCCAGCATACCCATGTGGTCGGCCGTTACCCGATCGATCCCTGCGGCGGCAAGCCCCGAGCCACGGAAAAAATTCCCCGCGCCTAACACCAGGGCAATCTCCGCGCCATTCAGACTGAGATCGCGAATCTCATTCGCCAATCTCTTTATCGTAGCGGGATCAATTCCGTAAGCGGCTTCGCCCATTAATGCTTCGCCGCTCAGTTTTATCAAAATTCTTCGATAATGCAGTTCCGGGGCTTCAGGCAAAATACACCTACTCTTGAGTCAGTCCGGCCTGTTGCATGACTTCTGCGGCAAAATTATCCGCTTTCTTTTCGATCCCTTCACCGACCTCATACCTGACAAAACCATTCACTACCGCATTATTTGCCTTTAACAGGGCTGCGACGGAGGTATCAGGGTCCTTGACAAAAGCCTGCCCCGACAAGGTATTTTCCCGCAAAAACTTCTTCATCCTGCCGCTGACCATTTTCTCGATAATCTCATCGGGTTTCCCCGACTGTCTGGCCTGGGCAAGCTGGATTTGCCTTTCCTTTTCCAACACCTGTTGCGGGACGTCCTGTTCGTTGACGCACAACGGATTGCTGGCTGCAATATGCATGGCCAGGTCCTTCGCCAGGCCAGTGTTGCCCGCAGACAAGTCCACGATTACACCGATCCTGATGCCGTGCACATAGATACCCAGGATGCCGCCGGCAGTTTTATCGATCCGGGCAAAGCGGCGGATACTGATATTCTCCCCCAACTTCGTCACCAACTGCTGCCTGGCTTCCTCGACCGATTGTGCGTCAGTGCTGTTAAACGGTAACTCCCCCACCCGCTCCATAGTTGCGCTGGTCTGCTGCAGCAGCCCACAGGCCAGTTGATCGGAGAAATTCCGGAAGTTTCCGTCCTTGGCGACGAAGTCCGTTTCACAATTCACCTCCAGTATCACAGCCTGGTTGCCGGCCGGATCCGATTTAACCACTATTATCCCTTCGGAGGCGATACGCCCTGCTTTTTTTGCCGCTTTGGCAATACCGGATTTTCGCATCACGTCAATCGCGGCTTCAATGTCGCCGGCGGCTTCCTGCAATGCCTTTTTACAATCCATCATCCCGGCTCCGGTTCTGTCCCTCAATTCTTTTACCATCGATGCTGAAATTTGCATATCGTCCTCAATCCTGTTTGGCTTCAGTTGTGTGTTCCGGGGGTGGGGCGTCCTGTTTCTTTGCAACTTCAGTATCTTCTGCTGTTTCCTCCCAGCAGTATTGCTGCAGATCGATTTTACCATCCGCTGAAAAAGTAATATTCTCTTCCTCGAGTAATCGCCGTTGCTCCTCATGTCCTCTCGAACCGCTACGCTCTTTGAGTTCACCTTTGCTGCCGATGATTCTCTGCCAGGGCACGTCGGTATCATCGGCTAAGCCGCGCATGGCAGCGCCGACCTGCTGAGGTGAACATCCTCCTCCGACCCGATTGGCTATCTGGCCATAGGTGGCAACTTTTCCTGTTGGAACCTGCCGCACACATGCATATATCGTATCGATGTCACTGGTCTGGCTCACTTCAGCCTGACCTGTCCCGGTCTGACTCGCCTCAATCGCTGGCTCTGCCGGTTGTGTTTCAG